>DASWYM010000058.1:0-22650 GCA_036404975.1 Chitinophagaceae bacterium | reverse complement strand
ATTTCCTGAGCAAATGATCGGTAAAAGATGCATATTTGCAGCAGTGTTGCAAATACTGCCTAACTTTGCCACATCAAAAACAAACCGGAACCTCATTTTTCTATGAAGCAACTTTTAGCCCTTAGCCTGCTTTTGTGTTCTTTATTTTCCTACAGCCAGGAGCAGAGAAGAAGAGATACTATTGACAGGATTACCCGTGAGCGCGTGATGATCGGCATTACCGGCGTAGTGACCGACGGGGTAACCGGGCAGCCTTTGCCGGGTGCCAATATTACCTTTACTGACGCGCGTATTTTCGCCTCGGCCAAAAGCGAAGGCCGCTATGCGATCCGCAATATTCCCGCCGGCCACCACCTGGTGGAGGTATCGCACGCCGGTTATACCACGGTGGTTGAGCACATCGACATCGAAACCGATACGGTAAAGAACTTTACGCTCTACCCGGAGGTGGTCGAAAACCAGGGCGTAACCGTAACGGGGGTGACCTCGGCCACCAGCACCCGCCACACGCCCATACCGGTGACCCTGGTGCGTAAGAACCAACTGCTGCAAACACCTTCCACCAATATCGTAGACGCCCTCACCCGCCAGCCGGGCATTTCACAGATCGGCACCGGCCCTGCCATTTCCAAACCCGTCATCCGGGGCCTGAGCTACAACCGCGTGGTGGTGGTCAACGACGGCATGCGCCAGGAAGGGCAGCAGTGGGGCGACGAGCACGGCATCGAGATCGACGAACTGAGTGTGAGCCGCGCCGAGATCCTGAAAGGCCCCGCCTCCATCATGTACGGCAGCGATGCCCTGGCCGGGGTGATCAACTTCATCACCCACGAGCCGGTAGCCGACGGCACCCTGAAGGGAAACATCTATACCAATTACCAGACGAACAATAACCTCTATGGTGTGCACGGCCAGATAGGAGGCAATTACAATGGCTTTAGCTGGAACGCCTATGGCAGCCATAAAAGCGCCAAAGATTTTCGGAACAAATACGATGGCCGTGTGCTCAACTCCCGCTTCAACGAGCGCTCCTTCGGCGGCTATGTGGGCCTGAACAAAAGCTGGGGCTTTTCGCACCTGGTAGTGAGCACGTTTGACCAGAACGTAGGACTCGTGGAGGGGGATAGGGACGACGCTACCGGTGCGTTCCTCGTAAATCCCGAAACAGCCCTTGAAAGGATAGCCACCAAAGAAGACCTGGAGTCGAGGGATCTGTTCACCCCCAACCAGAACGTGCGGCACTACCGCATCATGAGCGACAACAACTTCAACATCGGGCGAAGCCGCCTGAAGGCCCTGTTCGGCTTCCAGAACAACCTGCGCAAGGAATACGGTAACCCCGAAGGCCTTTCGGAAACCGAGCTCTCCTTTGACCTGAAGACCCTGGACTACAACCTGCAGTGGCGCCTCGGCGAACGCAACGAGTGGGAAACAACGATAGGTCTGAGCGGTATGTACCAGGACAACCAGAATAAGGGCGAGGAGACTATTATCCCGGAGTATAAACTTTTTGATGTGGGTGGTTTCCTCTTTTCGCAGAAGCGTTACGACGACCTAACCATCACCGGCGGCCTGCGGGTGGATAACCGCACCGTAGATTCAAAAGAGCAGGTGGATGCGGGGGATATAAAGTTTAACGCCTTTACCCGCCGGTTCTCCAACGTGTCGGGAAGCGCCGGTCTTAGCTATTATCCCACCCAAAAAGTAACGCTGAAGTTCAATGCCTCCCGGGGATTCCGGGCTCCCACGCTCTCCGAGCTGGCTTCCAACGGGGCGCACGAAGGCACCAACCGCTACGAGTATGGCGAGCAGAACCTGAAGTCCGAGCGCAGCGTGCAACTGGATGGAGGCGTGGACCTCGACTTCGATCATATCTCTATTTTCCTGAACGGATTTTACAACCGCATACACGACTTTATCTTTTACCGCCGCCTGCAAAGCGCCATGGGAGGCGACTCGCTCGTGGAGCTGGATGGCGAGCTGCTGGAAGCCTTCCGCTACAACCAAAGCAATGCCCGCCTCAACGGGGTGGAAGTGGTGGTAGACCTGCACCCGCACCCCCTGGACTGGCTGCACTTTGAAAACACGTACGCCATCACGCGCGGCAGGTTCACCGAGGAAATTGACGGCACCCGCAACTTGCCTATGATCCCCGCCCAGCGCTGGACCAGTGAACTGAGGACCAACTTTAATAGAATAGGTAAAACACTGGAGAACGTGTACTTCAGCGTGGAGCTGGAAAAGACCTTTGACCAGGGCCGGCCTTTTACGGGCTACAACACCGAAACCGATACGCCCGGCTACACCCTGTTCAATGCCGGCCTGGGTACTGATGTGTCGCTGGCCACCGACCGCACCACCTTCAGCCTGCATTTCTCGGCGCAAAACATTACGGACGTGGCTTACCAGAGCCACCTGAACCGCCTGAAGTATACGGCCGAGAATAACGCCACCGGCCGCAGGGGCGTATTTAACATGGGGCGGAACTTCTCACTCAAGCTGGTTATCCCGCTACTGTTCGACACGCGCGATTAAGCTACAGCACTGGCAGAGGCGGGCGATTTGCGCTCGCCGATCTGCTGGCGCCACATGGCGTAATAGAGACCCTTTTCCTCCAGCAGCTTATCGTGGGTGCCTGTCTCTATAATGAGGCCCCGCTCCAACACATAAATGCGGTCGGCATACATGATGGTGGAGAGGCGGTGGGCGATCAGGATCGTGATCTGGTCCTGTGTAGTGGTTACCTGGCGGATGGTATTGGAGATCTCTTCTTCAGTGAGTGAATCGAGGGCGGAGGTGGCTTCGTCAAAGATCAGCAACTTAGGTTTTCGTAATAAGGCCCTGGCAATACTGAGCCTTTGTTTTTCGCCCCCGGAGAGCTTTAAGCCACCCTCTCCAATCATGGTATCCAACCCTTTTTCTGCACGTTGCAGGAGGTTCTGGCACGAAGCCTTGTTCAGGGCATCCAATACATCTTCCTCGCTCGCATTAGGGTTTACAAACAGTAGGTTTTCGCGGATGGTGCCCGAGAAGAGCTGGGTGTCCTGTGTGACAAACCCGATCTGGTTGCGCAAGTCGTTAAAGTCGATGCCGTTCTCATCGAATCCGTTGTAATAAATATTCCCTTCCTGCGGGCGGTAGAGCCCCACCAGCAGCTTCATCAACGTAGTCTTGCCCGACCCCGAAGGTCCCACAAAGGCAATGGTCTCGCCCCGCTTTACGGTAAATGAGATGTCGTCGATCGCCTTGTGCATTGCGGTCTGGTGCTTGAAGGCCACATCTCGGAACTCCAGTTCGCTGATCGGGCCCAGGTGGTTATGCTGCAGGGGCATCGGCTCGGGTGCCTTTTGCATCAGGGTGCGGAAGTTGTTCAGCGAAGCTTCGGCCTCGCGGTAGCTCAGGATGATATTGCCGATCTCCTGCAGGGGACCAAAGACAAAGAAGGAGAAGATCTGCATGGTCACCAGCTCGCCCGCATTCATACGGTCGCGGAAGATGAGCCACATCAGCATAAAGAGGATCACCTGGCGCAGGGTGTTGACAAATGTGCCCTGGATGAACGAGATGCTGCGGATACGCTTTACCTTGGTGAGCTCCAGCCCCAGGATTTTGTAGGTATTCTGGTTCAGACGGTCCACTTCCTGGTGGGTCAGTCCTAAGCTTTTCACCAGCTCAATGTTGCGCAGGCTCTCGGTGGTAGTGCCCGCCAGCGAGGTGGTCTTCGATACGATGGCCTTTTGAATGGTCTTTACCTTTTTGCTCAACAGGTTGGTGATGATGGCCAGCAAAAAGATCCCGCTGAAGTAGATAAGCGGCAGCGACCAGTGGATGTTATACGAAAACACTGCCACGATAGTAATGCCCACCACTACGGTAAAGAGGATGTTGACGAAGTAGTTGATGAACTTCTCGGTATCGGTGCGTACCTTCTGCAGGATGCTCAGGGTCTCGCCGCTGCGCTGGTCTTCGAAATCGTGGTAGGGAAGTTTCATGGCGTGCTGCAGCCCGTCGGTAAACACCTTGGCGCCGAACTTCTGCACCACCACCTGCAGGAAGTAGTCCTGGAAGTTCTTGGCGATGCGGCTGACCATGGCTACTCCTATGGAGGCCAGCAGGAGCGCAATCACCCCATAGGGCTCGTTAAAGGAGTAAAGGAACCGTTCTTCGGTATAGCCGGCCTTGTTGTTGGTGTAGTCATTGGCCAGGTTAACCAGCCGCCCGAAGATGATGGGGTCCAGCAGCGAGAAGCCGATGTTCAGGGCTGCCAGCAGCAGCACCAGGAAAACCGTTAGTTTGTATGGTTTAAGGTATTGCAGTAGAATCTTCATAGTCTTTTCGTATTGCCTGGCCGTGCCAGTAGTCAAATGTAGCACCTTTCGGCAGGACAGGCTCCATGGGGTGGAAGTTGGACGTTGGATGCCGGATGTTGTTTTCCGCTGTTAAGGGGCAGGCCCCGGAGCGTCCAAAAACCGGTAGGAAAGGTTTCCTGTTGGGTATCCCTGCCCTGAAGGACCACGCCGGTGCCCGCCTGAACGTTCAGACAGGGGCGGACGGGAGCAGCACCTTACGCCGGCCGGTTGAAAGAACAGTGCTGGCATCAATGGGGTATCGCGGAAGTTATACCGGCCACGAAGTGGTCTTATCCCCACCATATTGCGAGGATATTGCGACTCTTTAAAGGGTCGCCATATGGTGGCGATATGGTGGCTATATGGTCGCCATATGGTCGCAATATCCTGCCTTTGGGTGGGGAGGGATAAGGGACTGGGGATTAGGAATTAGGCGGGAGCCAGGGTATAAAAAGAGACCTGGGTCTGAATGGGGGCTAATGACTCAATGACCTACTGACCCATTGACTTTCGTTTAGCCTGCCCAGCCTTCGCGGTCCAGGTTGCGGTAGTGGATGGCTTCCGCCAGGTGTTCAATTTTAATGTCGTCGCTCAGGGCCAGGTCGGCCACCGTGCGGGCCACTTTCAGGATGCGGTCGTAGGCGCGGGCCGAGAGGTTCAGCTTTTCAATAGCTGCCTTCAGGAGGTTCTGTCCCGCATTGGAGATGACGCACACCTCGGTGAGCATCTTGCTGCTGATCTGGGCATTGCAGTAAATGCCGGGCATGTCCTTATAGCGTTCCATTTGTTTATCGCGGGCCCCGATCACCCGTTCGCGGATGGCCGCCGACGTTTCCTGGGGCTTCAGCGACGACAGTTCGCTAAAGGCCACAGGAGTGACTTCCACGTGCAGGTCGATGCGGTCGAGCAGGGGGCCGGAGATCTTATTGAGGTATTTCTGCACCGCGCCCGGCGGGCAGGTGCATTCGCGGTCGGGGTGGTTGTAGTAGCCGCAGGGGCAGGGGTTCATCGAGGCGATGAGCATAAAGGAGGCGGGAAAGTCAATGGCGATCTTGGCCCTCGAGATGGTTACCCGGCGTTCCTCCATGGGCTGGCGCATCACTTCCAGCACGGTGCGCTTAAACTCCGGTAATTCATCAAGGAACAGCACCCCGTTGTGGGCCAGGGAGATCTCGCCCGGTTGGGGCACGCCACCGCCACCAACGAGGGCCACATCGGACACCGTATGGTGTGGTGACCGGAAAGGCCGCCGTGAAACCAGGGTGGCGTTCTCGGGCAGCTTACCGGCCACCGAGTGGATCTTGGTGGTTTCCAGGGCTTCGTGCAGCGAAAGGGGCGGCAGGATGGTGGGCAGGCGTTTGGCCAGCATCGTTTTGCCGGCACCGGGAGGTCCTATAAGAATGGCGTTGTGCCCTCCGGCCGCTGCAATCTCCAGCGCCCGCTTGATGTTTTCCTGGCCCTTTACATCGGCAAAATCGATATCAAAGTCGTACTGGGAGTGGAAGAACTCTTCGCGGGTGTCTACCCTGGTGGGCTCGGTGCTTTGCCCCCTGCTTTCAAAAAACGTGATCACGTCGCCTATGTGCTTCATTCCGTATACCTGTAGGTTGTTCACCATGCCGGCTTCGCGCGCGTTTTCGGCCGGCAATATAAAGCCCCTGAAGCCTTCTTTGCGGGCCTGTATGGCAATGGGCAGGCCACCCTTGATAGATCTTATTTCGCCATCGAGGCTCAGTTCGCCCATGATGACATATTTCTCGATCAGTTCGTGGTTTCTTAATTGGTCGGAGGCGGCCAGGATGCCGATGGCCATGGGCAGGTCGAAGGCGGCGCCGCTTTTCTTGATATCGGCAGGAGCCATATTCACCACGATGCGGGTGCGGGGCATGGTGTAACCTATGAACTTAATGGTGCTCTCTACACGCTGCAAGCTTTCTTTCACGGCATTGTCCGGCAGGCCCACGATGGTGTAATTGGTGCCGGTTCCCATGGAATTGACTTCCATGGTGATGGTAATGGCCTCTACACCATAGACGGCACTACCAAAAGTTTTAACCAACATAAACAGTTAGGTTTCTGGACCTTGAAGGTAAACCAAAAACCAACAGCTATTATGGCAATGCTTTTGCAATACCCTATAAAAAGTCGTTATGATGAGATACAGTTATCTGGGGATGTTTCTTTTAGCCATGGTGGTTACGCTCTCTTCGTGTGAGTTGGTGGGCGATATCTTCCAGGCAGGATTTGCCGTAGGAATTATCGTGGTCGTGGTGATCGTCGCCTTAATTATCTGGCTGGTCTCCCGCTTTCGCCGCTGATCCCCTGGTTGGCAGCAGGCATACCTTCCCGTCCATGGTGGAGGCCACCACCCGTCCCGAGGGGAGTACGTTCACTGTGTTCACCATGGAGTTATCGATTTTATAGGCCCAGTTGATCGTCCTGTGCGCAGGATTGATGTTATACACCACGCCGTTGCGCGTGCCAAAGAACACCTGCCCCTCTTTTTCAACCAGCATGGAAGGCACATGCTCGTAGCCGAAGCCGGCGTGCATCTTCCAGGCCGCGGCGGGCTTGGCCCTGCCTGTAGGGAAGGCTACGATGGTGTCCTGCATGGTCTTGCCGTACACCCAGCGGCCGTCTTCGGAAATGCCGATCGACTCCCGCACCCTGGATTCATTGGTGCGCCACAGGGTAGTCCCGCTGGCGGCATCGATGGCCGAGAGGTAGCGGTCGGGCGCCACCACGTACACTACATCGTTGTGCACCACCGGGATGCAGGCGGCGGGGGAATAGTTGATCACCGAAGAACCGTTGTTCCACTTCCAGATCGGCTGGCCATTAGTTTTGTTCAACGCATAAAGGTTGCGGTCCCAGGCACCGAAGATGATCATGTTTTTGTAGATAACCGGCTTGCTCACAATGGGGCCCTGAATCTCGTCATAGCTCCAGATGGGCGCACCGTTGTCCAGCCGGTAGGCACTAAAGCGGTGATCGCTGCCACCCACGTACACCGTGTCGCCGCTGATGAGGGGGGAACCCAATACTGAGGCTTCGGTCTTGGTCTTCCATTGCAGCTTTCCTTTGGTGTTCAGGCAGTATATGTATCCGTCGGCCGATCCCAGTATGATCTTATTTCCGGAGGAAGCGGGGGAGGAGAAGATGGGACCCCCTGTTGAGAACTTCCACTTTCTTTTGCCACGTTTTATATCAAGGGCTTCCACCAAGCCGTCCTGGTTGCCAAAGACCACCAAATTGTTCACTGCCGCCGGGGTGGAGATGACGTTGGCGGCCGAACTGTAGGTCCATTGTGGCTGCAGGAACGAGTAGGTTTGGTTGATGCTAAAGTCTGGGCGGGGGTATTTCTTTGCCCGGTCGTACTGGTGCACCTGCACGGCTACGCCGGTCCATTGGCGGGCTGTTTTGCTCACGGGCCTGCGCTCGGTAAAGAGGATGGAATCGCTGCGCACGTCCACCAGGTTGTAGCCGCCTTCTTCTGCTTTGGCCCTCAGGTTGGAGCGGCCCATGATGGCAGGGATGTCTTCGGCCTGCACCGGGCGGTTGCTGTGGCCGTGGCCACAAAGGGCGAGCAGAGTATTTTTCTGCTTCAGCAGGTCAATGACTTCGTACCAGTTGTCCAGGCCGTTATCAAGCGGGTAGTGATTCACAAAGATGATGGGCTCCTTTGGCCCTATTGCTTTTAGCTCTTTGATCATCCAGTTCACCGCTCCGCGCGGCACGTGCCCGTCGCTCATGCGCACATAAGGCCCGGACGCGTTGCCGATAAAATGAATACCGTTGGAGACAAAGTGGAACTTATCGCCGCCAAAGGTTTTGCTGAAGCCCAGTCCCCCGCTTTCACTCCAACCGGTGTCGTGGTTGCCCGGGATAATGTAGTAGGGCACGTCCAGCTGGTCAAGGATTTGCCTTACCAGCGCCAGTTCTTCGTTGGTGCCCAGCTCGGTTACATCCCCGGTCACCAGCACAAAGGCCACATCATCCTGGCTGTTGATGTCGGCCACCGTGCGGCGCAGGTCTTCTTCGGCCGTGCCGTTGGGCGATCCTATATGCAGGTCGGTGATAAAAGCAAAACGGAAAGAACGGGACTGTGCGTGCAATAATACGGTGCACAGGAGCAGGCAGGCAAGGAGGAGGGACTTCATAAGGGCAATTTACTGATTACTCCAGTTTAAAAAAGCTTATATTAATCACATGCTTCACCGCTCGACCATACAATTGCTACGTTTTCACTTCTCGTTCTTCCTGCTGCCAGTGTTTCTCTTTGCCCTCAGCCAACTGCCGCAGGTAGCCTGGTTCGATGCGGCGTGGCTGTTTTTTATCCTGCATTTCCTGGTCTATCCTTCGAGCAACGGGTACAATTCATTTATGGACCGCGACGAGACGCCGATCGGCGGACTGGCCAGGCCCCTGCAGCCCACAAGGCAATTGTTCTATGTATCGGTTCTGATGGATGCCTTAGCTGTACTGGCGGCTATACTGATCAGCTGGATGACGGCGCTGGGTATATTGTTCTACATTCTGGCCTCCAGGGCCTATAGCTACCGGGGGATACGGCTCAAACGACACCCGGTGATCGGTTTCCTGACGGTCTTTATTTTCCAGGGAGCACTGGTCTTTTATATCACCTACCACGGCTGCCACCCGCAGCAGCCCCTGGCAATGCCGCTGCTGCCCTGTGTTATTGCCAGCCTGCTCATCGGTTCGCTCTACCCGCTCACGCAAATCTATCAGCACGAAGAAGATAAGCGCGATGGTGTCATAACGATCAGCTATATGCTCGGCAAGCGGGGCACCTTCCTCTTAAGCATGGGGCAGTTCCTGTTGGCTACCAGTTTATTCTACCTGCTTTTCCGGCGCCAGGACCAGGTGAACTATTTTGTCCTGTACTTGTTGATCTTACTGCCGGTGGTACTATTTTTTTTGTACTGGATGCGGAGCGTATGGCAAAACGAAGAGGCGGCCAGCTTTAAAAACAGCCTGAAAATGAATGCGGTCTCCACGTTTTGCACCACTGCATTTTTCACTACCCTTATTATACTGAACCATTGAGTAAGATCATCTCTATAGGAACGGCAGTGCCGTCGTACTGCCACCTGCAAATGGATATCCTGTCCTTCATGCAGGTGGTGTATGCTTCCAGCGAGGCCGAAAAGCGCAGGATGCGTTTCCTCTACAGCCAGAGCGGCATTAAGCAACGCTACTCGGTGATCCCCGACTACAGCCGTACTGTGCACGACTGGAAGTTCTATCCACAGACTGAGAACCTGGAGCCGTTCCCTTCGCTGGAGCAGCGCATGACGCTCTACAACCGGCAGGCGCCCCTGCTGTCGGTGGATGCTATCCGCAACTGCCTTCACTCGGTTCATAACCATAAGGATGTAACGCACCTCATCACGGTGAGCTGTACGGGCATGAGCGCCCCGGGACTGGACCTGCAGGTGATGGAGTTGATGGACTTTGGCAAGAACATCTTTCGCACTTCGGTGAACTTCATGGGCTGCTATGCCGCCATTCATGCCCTGAAGATCGGCGATGCCATCTGCCGCACCGACAAGGCCGCGCAGGTGCTCATTGTGTGTACCGAGCTTTGTACGCTGCACTTCCAGCGCGAGGCCACTATAGACAATATCACCTCTTCGCTGCTCTTCGGCGATGGTGCCGCTGCCCTGCTGATGACGCACGCGGATACTTACCGACCGGGGCTGACCATCGATGGCTTTTACAGCGAGATCATTACGAAGGGCAAGCGCGACATGGCGTGGGAGCTTTCCTCCTCGGGGTTTTTAATGACCCTCAGCGGCTATGTGCCCGACCTCATTGAAGAGGACTTTCTTGCGGTCGTAAAAAGGGCGATGGGCGAGGAGAGCCTGGAGAGCATCTCACATTGGTGTATGCACCCCGGCGGCAAGCGCATACTGGAAGCCATTGCTACTAGTACGGGTGTGGACAGGAAGGCCTTTCATCACTCGTATCATGTGCTGCAGCAGTACGGTAATATGTCGTCGGCCTCTATTGTGTTTGTGCTCAAAGAAATATTACAGCAAAAGATTCCGGTGCCGAAGTTGTTCAGTGCCGCCTTCGGGCCGGGACTTACCGTTGAAACGTTTACCGCACACAGCTAAATGACTTCGTTTACCTATAGATCGGACCAAAAAGAGTTGCTGGACCGCGACGATATCCCCTTTGTTCACATCCAACAGAACATGCGGGAACTGGACCGCATCAATCACTACCTAGGCGGCCACCGCATTACCCTGCGTGGCCTGCAGTCGGTACTGGCTAGCGTGGCTGCATCCACACCGTTGCATGTGGTGGAGATCGGCAGCGGGGGAGGGGACAATCTTCGGGTCATTAAGCAGTGGGCGCAAAAGAGCGGGCGGCAGATTCTCCTGACCGGGATAGATATCAACCCCGAGTGTATTGCCTATGCCAGAAGTGTAAAGGAGAACGTTGATATCCGATTCCTGCAGGGAGACTATAAGGAAGCCCTTTTCGACACTCCTCCGCACGTGGTATTTTCCTCCCTGTTTTGTCATCACTTCTCCGGGGAGGAGCTGGTGTATATGCTGCGCTGGATGAAGGAGCAGGCGACCGTAGGTTTTTTCATCAACGACCTGCACCGCCATCCCTTTGCCTATTATTCCATTAAAGGAATTACCCAACTGCTGTCACGCAGTGACCTCGTAAAAAACGATGCGCCGCTCTCGGTGCTGCGGGGCTTTAAAAGAGCGGATTGGGAGCGCCTCTTTGCACTGTCCGGAATAAATGGCTATACCCTGGAGTGGCGATGGGCTTTTCGTTGGTTGGTGACGTATCTTCATAGTCATGAATAGGGTAGAGGCACAATATGATGCAGCTATTATCGGGGGAGGACTGGCAGGGCTGGCGCTGGGCATCCAACTGGCGCGCGCAGGGCATTCGGCGGTGCTGGTGGAGAAGGAGAAGTATCCATTTCATAAAGTGTGCGGTGAGTATATCAGCCTGGAGTCCTGGAACTTTCTTATGTCCCTGGGCCTGCCGCTCAACGAGATGGACCTGCCTGTCATCGACAAGCTTTTTCTCACCACCCCGGGTGGCAAGTCCTTTACCACCAGCCTGCCGCTTGGAGGCTTTGGCATCAGCCGCTATACACTGGATCACCTCCTCGCCCGGGAGGCGCAGAAGGCCGGGGTGTACCTGATGGAGGAGACGCGCGCCGAGGACGTATCCTTTGATGGCGAGTTCCACATCAGGGTGTCTTCAAAGGCGGATCCTTCGCTCATCTCCTTAGGCGCCAAAGTGTGCTGCGCTGCGCATGGTAAGCGGAGCAACCTGGATGTAAAGTGGAAGCGGAACTTCCTACATGGTAGTGACCGGAAGCTGGATAACTACATTGCCGTAAAATACCACGTTCGCTCCGACTGGCCCCACAACATCATCGGCCTGCACAACTTCGAGAACGGCTATTGCGGCATCTCCAAAGTGGAAGACGACCTTTTCTGTTTGTGCTATATGACCCGGGCCGAAGAGCTCAGGAAATGCGGTAATAATATTCAGCAGCTCGAAGAGCGGGTGCTGTATCAGAACCCGTTCCTCAAATCGATCCTGCAACACAGCACACGCTGCGAGGGATTTCCCATCACCATCTCGCAGATCAGCTTTGCGCCGAAGGCCCAGGTGGAGCATGGTGTGCTGATGCTTGGTGATGCCGCCGGTATGATCACGCCGCTGTGCGGCAATGGCATGAGTATGGCCCTGCACAGCAGTAAAATAGCCTACCACCTGGTGCACGAATTCCTAGAAGGCACTCTATCGCGCCCCGACATGGAAGCACAGTACGCGCAACAGTGGCAGGAACAGTTTGCTGCCCGGTTGAAGATGGGACGCACCCTGCAGCGCTTCTTTGGCAAGGGGCAGGCTACCAACCTGTTTGTTGGCATGTTCCGCACTTTTCCCTTCCTGGCAAGGCCGGTAGTGAAACTAACCCACGGCCAGCCGTTTTAAGGCACAGCCTTTGTAACTTTCACCTCCGAAACGTAATGTTATGGCACGCGCAAAAAAGACACTGGTATTAGGAGCAACAGACAACCCTTCCCGCTACGCCAATATGGCTATTCGTAAATTATCGGCCTACGGCCACCCCGTAGTGGCCATAGGCAAAAAGCCCGGGCAGGTGAACGAGGTAAGAATCGAAACCGATCACGTTGGAGCCAATGGGGTAGATACGGTAACCCTCTACCTTAACCCGAAAAACCAACAGGAATATTACGATTACATCCTGGACCTTCAACCCAAACGTATCATCTTTAACCCGGGCACGGAGAACGATGACCTGATCCGCCGCGCTAAAGAAAACGGCATAGAACCTGTAATAGGCTGCACTTTGGTCATGTTGAGCGTGGGTACGTATTAGCCCTATTGCGATTGTAGGGAATTTACGATGCCGCCTTGAGTGATAACACTTAATCTTTAAAACTTTTCCCGCAAACACTTTGCGGGAATCTTTTTTTTGCCAAAGTTTGTACCCACGTGCCGCTATGAAAACTAAGGCTCCCAAAGGGGCCAGCAAAAGTTAGTAGATAACTTTTTAAATCAATTATCCAATGAAAATCCTAAAATCCGGCGCACTATGCGTGTTGCTCTGCATTGCCTGCATGAGTACCTATGCACAAAAGGAATCGCTACCCATTAGCGAACCTGATTACAACAAACCGAAGCTGTTTGCTGATCTTCCCAACAAGTTTAACCTGGACCTTTCTTCCTTCGAGTCCCTGCTGGAACTTTCCGAAGGACAGGCCGTGAACGTGCGGCTCACGGGTCCTTACAATTACCACGGAACGGTAGTGTCCAAGTCTGATCCCAGGGATGAGAACTTCCGCAGTGTGGTGATCCGGTCCATCAACCGGCAGGGAGCAGTTCTCACGTTTACCCGCACAAGGAATACAGATGGTACGTACACGTTTATTGGGCGTATCCTTTCGCATAAGCACAGCGACGCTTTCCAGATCGAACAGGAAAACGGGCAGTATGTTTTGGTCAAAAAACAACTGTACGACCTGTTCAACGAGTAAAGCCCGTTTTTAATCCTGTACCCAATATCCTTTAATATCCTATCCATCCACTGTATGAAAAACTTTTACCAAACCCTATTGATGACGATCCTTCTATTGGGTTCTACCATCACTATTGCACAGGTGCCTGTGCTCAGTTCTTATCCTTCAGCCCCGGCTACCATTTACCTGGACTTCGACGGACAGACCGTTAAAGGTACCAGCTGGAACGTGAGCGGGCCACTTTACCTGGCCCCTTCCAACCTGAATGAAGCGCAAATAACTGAAGTATATAACCGCATAGCCGAAGACTACCGGCCTTTCAATATCAACGTCACTACCGATTCCACTAAGTACTGGGCAGCGCCGGCGCGCCAGCGCATGCGGGTCATTATGACCATCTCCTACGAGTGGTACGGCAGGGCCGGAGGGGTAGCCTATATCGGTTCCTTCAGCTGGGGCGACAATACGCCTTGCTTTGTCTTTACGTCCCTGCTGAACTACAATACCAAGAACATTGCCGAAGCGGGTGCCCACGAAGCCGGCCATACCCTTGGCCTGCGCCACCAGGCCCGCTACGATCCCATTTGCAACAAGACCGAAGAGTACAACTCCGGCATGGGATCGGGTGAGATCGGCTGGGCACCTATTATGGGCGTAGGCTACTACCGCAACCAGACCACCTGGCACAACGGTCCTAACCCTTATGGATGTACGAATGCTCAGGACGACCTGGCGATCATCACCAGCAAGACCAACGGCATCACCTTTCGTGCCGATGATCATGATGCTACTACCCGCGGTGCCACCATGGTAGCCCTGAAGGGTGGAAAGTTCAGCACCCAGGGCCTTATCAATACCAGCGATGATGAAGACATGTTCGAGATCGCCATGCCGGTGACCGGTAAGTTTAACCTGAACGTAAAGCCCCTCAGTGCCGGCAACGGTGATGCAGGCTCCAACCTTGACGTGAATGTAACGCTTTACGACTCAAAACAGCGCGTGCTTGACACCTACAATCAGCCCGAACTATTAAGTGCATCTATTGATACCACTCTGAACTCAGGTACCTATTACGTAGCAGTTGGAGGCACTGGCAATGCCTATACGGCCGAGTACGCCAGCGTAGGCGGTTATACCCTCGAGGGCACCTACGGAGCCTTCACGGTACTGCCCCTGCGCCAGTTGGAGCTGAAGGGACAGGCCGACGGCGGTACCCACAAGCTGGCCTGGACTGTTGACGCAGATGAAGCTATCGCGAACCAGGTAGTGGAAACGTCTGCCACTGGTCAAAACTTTAAGGCCCTGGCCACTCCCGGCGCTGAAGCCCGCAACTTTAGCTATGCCACCAAGGACGCTGCCATCCAGCAGTACCGCCTAAGGGTAACGTTCGATAACGGCCGCACCTTCTACTCCAACGTGATTGCCCTGCGCAACAACGCCCCCACGGCGCGTCCGCAGTTGTTTACCAACATCATCCGTTCTGGCTCCATGATGATCAGCAGCCCCTCGGTGTTCAATTATACCATCACCGATTACAGTGGCCGCACGGTCGGAAAGGGAACCACTTCCAAAGGTGCTTCGGCCATCCCCGTTACGAGTATTACTAACGGTTCCTACCTGGTCGTATTTACCAACGGACAGGACCAATACGTAGAGAAGTTCATCAAACAATAACATTACCATAATCCGTGCCCCTTGGTAACCCAGAGGTTTTCCGTAACTTAGGAAAACCTCTTTTTTATGCGTTGGAGAAAGTTTAATGGGGAACCGCTGTCGCTGCCAATCTACGAGTCGGTAGAGCAGGCCATCAAAAGGGAGTTCGCTGCCGGCTACCGGCTTAAGGTATGCATCGGCACCGACTCCCAGGTAAAGGGCCTGGAAACCGAGTTTGCCACCGTCATCGTCTTCCTGCGTGAAGGGCATGGAGGCTTTATGTTCATACACAACGAGCGAACTACCCTGCAGTACTCCATCAAGGAGCGCATGCTGGTGGAAGTAGCCAAGAGTATAGAGATTGCATACGAACTGTGCAATCTTTTTACTTTATACGATGTGGAGATGGAAGTGCATGCCGACATCAACACCAGCCCCAATTTCAAGAGCAACGATGCGCTCAAGGAGGCCATGGGCTATATCCTGGGGATGGGCTTTGCGTTCAAAGCCAAACCGGAAGCGTTTGCCAGCAGCAGCTGTGCCAATAAAATCGTCAACTAAAGAATTGTGCGGGTAACTAACTGCCGTGTTCCGGGCTATCAGTAGCGGGCAGGGGAGGCGTCTTGCGCCGCTTTGGCCGTGTATTGTTGCTTGATGGCAGTGGCTACATTCGTATACAGTTTGTCTAGTTTTTTGCTGTCACGTTCTGCAAAAGAAAACACTACAAGCACCAGTACAAACAAGAAAACCACTGCTATTCTTTCCACTTTTGCTTTTTCCATACGGGTCAGGCTAGTTGGCCTGCAAGATAATATATAATTAAAAGATTTACTAGCCCTATTGTTTGTGCGCTGAAAAATCGCGGTTCAGGTCGCCGATAAAGGCCAGGATCTGTTTGATGCCGTGGAACTTTTCCGCCGAAGTCACAAAATAGGGTGGCACGTCTTCCCAGGTTTCTTTCATCTTTTCCACGAACCGCCGCACATTGGCGGCCACTTCGCGCTGGGTGCTCTTGTCGGCCTTGGTAAATACCAGGGCAAAGGGCACCTGCCATTCGCCGAGCTTGTTGATAAACTCTAGGTCAAGCTCCTGCGGGTCCAGCCGGCTGTCGATGAGCACAAAGAGGTTGACCAGGTTCTCGCGCTTGCGGATATAGTCCTGGATCATCTTCTCCCAGGTCTTCCTTTGGGACATGGAGCGCTTGGCGTAGCCGTAGCCCGGCAGGTCCACCAGGTACCACTGGTCGCGGGCTGAGGAGGTGACGGTAAAGTGGTTGATCAGTTGGGTCTTACCCGGCGAGCGCGACACCTTGGCCAGTTCTTTTTTGCTCGTCAGGGCATTGATCAGCGAAGATTTGCCCACATTGCTGCGCCCAATAAAGGCATACTCGGGCTTATCCGGCTTGGGACACTTATCCACCGAAGGGCTGCTGATCAGGTAAGACGCTCCAATTACTTCCATAGCGCTGCAAAATAAGGTAATGTTTGCCGGAAAGCGCGTATCCCTTCAATTCCCATACCCGGCTTCTATGCGGGATTCGCCCACAGGAGTGCCGGCGGGTGGGAGCTAAAAAGCTGACGGGTGTTATGGAAAGTCCTTTTGAGACCTCGTAGTCTGCTGATTTTCATCATTCACCATTTACCATTCACCATTGACGGTTACCTTTGCTCCCTCATGACCGAATATCCTCACGACAGCATAAAGCCTTTTTCCGACCAGGGCGAGAAAAAGCAGCAGGTAAGCGAAATGTTCGACCGCATTGCCGGGCGCTACGACTTCATGAACCGCATTCTCAGTGCCGGCATCGACGTGCAATGGCGTATCAAAGCCATCCGCACCTTTATGAAGGACAACCCCCAAATGGTGTTAGACGTGGCTACCGGTACGGCCGATATGGCCCTGAGGGCGGCTAAAATGCTGCACCCTAAAAAGATCGTGGGCATCGACATCTCGCCCAAAATGCTGGAGATCGGTCGCGAAAAGGTGCAGAAAGAGGGCCTGTCGGGCACCATCGAGCTGCACGAGGGCGATGGGGAGACCATTCATTTCCCCGACAATACCTTCGATGCCGTGATGGTGGCCTTTGGCGTGCGCAACTTCCAGAACCTCGAAAAGGGCCTTAACGAGATCCGCCGCGTGATGAAACCCGGTGCCCGGCTGGTGGTGCTCGAGTTTAGCAAGCCCCGCATTCCCGGGGTGCGCCAGCTCTACAACCTCTATATGGGCGTGATCGCCCCGCAGATGGCCAGGTGGTTCAACCAGAATAAAAAGGCCTACCAATACCTCAACGAGTCGGCCAAAGCCTTCCCCGATCGCGGGCAGTTTACCGATATCCTGAAGAAGGCCGGCTATGCCGATGCTACTTTCCGGCCGCTGACCCTGGGTATATGCTGTATTTATATAGGCACCAAGCCGTCCGGTACGCAAGGGGTTTAAGCCGGTATTACTACAAATAGCACGGGACGGCAGGTAAAAGAATGGGCAGATGGCAATTATTTTGCAATCCTGACGTTTTTCTTGGTAACACAACCAGGTAAGAACGCTTTAATACCTTTTTATCGAGCCGAAAACAAGACCCTGACAGCTAGTAGTTTATGAAGAATTTGAATTCCGGAATACAGAACCATAGCCCCCGTACCTTAAAGTTTATCTCTTTAACGCTTTTCATCCTTTTTGCTTTCAATGCCACTGCCCAAAGGGAGATCTACCTGGAGGAGCATGACAACAAGCCTTATTATTTCGGGATCACCCTGGCCGGTAATATGGCTTCGTTTCAAACCCACCTGCATTCCCGGTTCCTGGAGCAGGATAGCATCTTTGTGGCCGAACCGCTGAATTCCGGCGGCTTTGCCCTGGGACTCCTGGCCACTACCCGCCTGTCGCACCGCTTCGAGGCTCGCTTTAACCCGCAGCTTTCCTTTGCCGAGCGCAGCATCGCTTATACGCTTACCAAGCCCGACCCGGCCGAAAACGGCCTGTACGTGAACAAGACCGTCGAGTCGGTGATTGTTTCCTTTCCCCTGCAGCTCAAGTTCCGCTCCGACCGGATCGGTAATTTCCGCGTCTATATGCTGGGCGGCGGTAAACTCGATTACGACCTGGCCTCCAACGCCCGCGCCCGCAAGGCCGAAGACATGATCAAGATCGAGAAGATGGACTACGGTGTGGAGGGGGGCGTAGGGTTCAACTTCTACTTCAAGAGCTTTATCTTCTCCCCGGAAGTGAAGATCAGCAATGGCCTGCGCAATATGCACGCCCGCGACGAGCGCCTCAAATACTCCAGCGTACTGGACCGCATCCAGTCGCGCATGATCGTGTTTTCGATCCACCTGGAAGGGTAGGGAGGGAAGCTGCGAGCAATTAGCTGCGAGCTGCGAGTTATGGGTCGCCTACAGCAGCAACTGACTTACAGGTATTATAAAGGAGCTTCGGCTCCTTTTTTTGCGCCATAAAAGAGCGGTTTCATCCCTGGTCCAGGCATAGATAACCAGTATCCGACCAGTATCAAACCAGTATCTGACCAGTATATAACCAGTATCTATATAGATACTAGTTTCATACCGGTTATATACCCGTCAAATAGGGAGTATGGACGGGTTGTCCCTGAAGCAAAATGGGAGCAGGTGCCAATATGGGAAAGCGGGAATAGACTGGAGGGTCCTGTATGGACAGGGCTGGTCATTTCAACGGGTGGAGAAAAGTTGTGGCGTTCAGGTGTGCCGGGACTGGGCGGCTTTCACGTCGATCATGCGCAGTTGCAGGCTTTTCTGGCCGTTCCATTCGTTCTCGTCGATCTTGTACACGACATCCACGGGCTGGCGGTTCACCAACAGGTCCATCTTATCGGCCATATCAAAGCCGATGCCCGTGAGGGTGATATCACCCTGGCGCAGCACGAAGCGCAGGTGCTTTTCCTTGACCACTTTGCTGTAGCCGGTGTTGACCACCCCGCGGGTAACGAATACCGGGCGCAGGTTGTCGGGGCCAAAGGGCTCCATCTGGCAGGTGATGTTGAAGAAAGAGGTGGTGATGTCGCGGAAGTTGATCTCCGCATCGATAACGATTTCGGGGATGAGCAGGTCGGGGTGGATGGAGGCGGAGACCACCTCTTCGAACTTCTGGCAGAAGGCTTCCACGTTGGCCGGGTCGAGGGTCATACCGGCGGCATAGAAGTGGCCGCCGTAGCCCAGCAGCAGGTCCTTGCACTGGTGGATGGCCTCGTACACGTTGAAGCCGCTGACCGAGCGCGCCGAGCCGGCCACGTATTCGCCCGATTGGGTCAGGATAATAGTAGGGCGGTAGTAGTGGTCAATCAGCCGCGAGGCCACAATACCCACCACGCCTTTGTGCCAGTGGGGCTGGTAGAGCACTGTGCTGTGGCGGTTGAGCTGTACTTCGTCATCCTGGATGAGGGCCAGGGCCTCCTCGGTGATGCTGGCGTCGGCCTCCTTGCGGTTGCTGTTATCGACGTGCAGTTGTTCGGCATAGGTCAGGGCTTCTTCCAGGGTGTCGGCCACAAACATGAGGACGGCCTTGCGGGCATCGTCCATGCGCCCGGCGGCATTCACCCGGGGGGCTATAATAAATACCAGGTTGTTGATGTGGATCTCCTGTTCGAGCTTGCTCAGCATGCTAAGGGCCCGGATGCCGTAGTTGGGCCGCTCGTTGGCTTTTTTGAGACCGTAGTAGGCCAGGATGCGGTTCTCGCCGCTCATCGACACGATGTCGGCCGCAATGGCGGTGGCTACCAGGTCCAGGTAGTCGTAGGCCACTTCCACGGGCAGGCCCATCTTCTCAGCCAGGGCGCATATGAGCTTAAAGCCCACCCCGCAGCCGCACAACTCCTTATAGGGATAGTGGCAGTCGCGCTGCTTAGGGTTCAGGATGGCTACGGCTTTGGGCAGTTCGTCGTCGGGCAGGTGGTGGTCGCACACAATAAAGTCGATACCCAGGGTTTGCGCATAGTCGATCAGTTCCACCGACTTGATGCCGCAGTCAAGCGAGATGATGAGTGTATAGCCGTTTTGGTGGGCATAATCGATCCCCGCCCGGCTCACGCCATAGCCCTCGCGGTAGCGGTGGGGGATGTAAAACTCCACCTCGGGGTAGTGTTTGTGCAGGAACTGGTACATACAGGCCACCGACGTGGTGCCGTCTACGTCGTAATCGCCGTACACGAGGATCTTTTCGTCCCGGTTGAAAGCCAATAGAATGCGGTCGACGGCCTTTTCCATGTCCTTCATTTCCCAGGGACTGTGCAGTTGCTCCAGCTGGGGGCGGAAGAAGTCGCGGGCCTGCTCGAAGGTGGTAATGCCCCGCTGGACCAATATATTGCACAGGGCTGGGTGAATCTTCAGTGCCCTGAATAATTCATCCGACTTGGCCTTTTCGGCCCCGATCACCCGCCAGCGTTTTTCTATGCCCATTGCGCTTCAGTAAGAATATTAATATTTTCTGTCGGTTACAAAGTTCACCATTTGTTCGAAGCCATCGCGGATTTCGGACTGCGGAAAGGAGTGCAGGATGTCGAGCGCTTCCTTTTTGTACAGCTCCATCTTATTTATGGTATAGTCGATACCGCCATGGTCGGCTACGGCTTTGAGCACCCAGTCCACCTTAGCCCTGTTCTTATTCTCATTTTTGACAATATAGATGATCTTTCGGCGTGTAGCCTTATCGGTATTGTTCAAGGTATAGATGAGCGGCAGGGTCAGCTTTTTTTCCTTAATGTCGTTGCCGGTGGGCTTTCCCACGTTGTTGGTGGAATAGTCGAAAAGGTCATCCTTGATCTGGAAGGCGATGCCCACCTTCTCGCCAAACTGCTTTAGTTTGTCGCTGATGGCTTCGTCGCCCGTTGTGGACCAGGCGCCGGCGGCGCAGGCCGAAGCCAGCAGGGAAGCGGTTTTGTTGCGGATGATTTCGAAATAGATATCCTCTTCGAGGTTCAGTGACCGGGACTTCTCCATCTGCAATAGTTCACCTTCGCTCATTTTGCGTACGGCGTCTGATAATAACTGCAAGATCCTGAAGTCGTTATTGTCCAGGGAGAGGAGCAGGCCTTTTGCTAACAAGTAATCCCCAACCAAAACGGAGACCTTGTTTTTCCAAAGAGCGTAAACTGAGAAAAATCCTCTACGTTCCAGGGCGTCGTCCACTACGTCGTCGTGTACAAGTGTCGCAGTATGAAGGAGTTCCACCAGCGAGGCGGCCCTGTAGGTGGACTCGTTCACCTCGCCGCAGAGTTTGGCGGAGAGGAAGACGAACATGGGGCGTAACTGCTTTCCTTTGCGCTTCACGATATAGCGCATAATGCGGTCCAGCATCGACACGTGGGAGCTGACGGCATCTTTAAACTTCGTCTCAAATATCTTGAGCTCTTCTTCTATTAGATTAACGGGTAACTGCATTCGAATTGGTTGGAAAGGTACAACTGCATTTACATATAGCACCACATGGTATAAGAATTGCAGATTCTGTGCTGGCAAAAAATACTAATTGACAGACAGTGAATCGTAAATAATTTTCTAAAAGTTTGATAATTGTATGTCAAGTTATATTTTTGCCCAACATTAGGACATTGTTCTTAAACTTTAATTATTAGTTATGGCAAGCAAAAAGTACTCTTTACTAACGGGCGTTCTATGCCTGTTGGCATCATACGGCTTTGCGCAGGTGGGAACGACCACGCAGACGACAACCGGTTATGATGCTTCTGACTCATCCATTGTTCCTTCCAGAAGAATGCCTCAGCACACCGAGTTCATGAATGGTACATATAACTACCCGGCAAGACCTCGTAACCAGTGGGAAGTAGGTTTGAAGGCGGGCGTGTTCACCGTGAGTGGTGACGTTCCGGCTCTGTTCCCGACTCCTGGTTTTGGCGTTCACGTACGCAAAGCCTTTGGATACCTGTTCTCTCTGCGTTTAGAGTACATGTACGGTATTGGTAAAGGTATGAGCTGGCAGTCGGCCCAGAACTACGGTAAGAATACTGCCTGGACTACCGCTGGCTATGTTCCTCACCGTGTTGACAACGCCGGTAACAGAACCGCCGGTGAGCGTATCTTCTATAACTATAAGACAAACGTGCAGGACCTTTCCCTGGAAGGTATCTTCTCGTTGAACAATATCCGCTTCCACAAAGCCAAGACCGGGTTTAACATCTATGCCCTGGCTGGTCTGGGTGGTATGATCTACGATACGAAGATCAACGCCCTGAATGGAAGTGCTAAGTACAACTTCTCTGGTGTACAGGACGGTGTATGGAAAGAAAGAAAAGAAGTTCGCGACGAGCTGAAGGACCTGCTGGACGATTCGTACGAGACTCCGGCTGAAACAGAAGCCGGCGACAGAAGGCCCAAGTTGTTTGGTAACACCTTCCGCCCTGTAGGCCATGTAGGTGGTGGTATCGCCTTCAAGATCAACAACCGTTTCAACATTGCCCTGGAAGACCGCTTCTCTATTGCTAAAGATGACCTGATCGATGGTCAGCGTTGGCAGGAGCAGGCTCATGGTGATGCCGTATTAACCCAGGACTACGATGCTTACAACTTCTTCTCTGTAGGTCTGAATGTCAACCTGGGCGCGAAGTCTGTAGA
>DASWYM010000057.1:0-4974 GCA_036404975.1 Chitinophagaceae bacterium | reverse complement strand
CAGATGGAGTGTTCGGAAGAAGCCTGCGTAATCAGCACAACGTTGATCTCCTGGTTAGCCAGGGCTTCGAACAGGCGCTTGGAAAAACCGGGGATACCCACCATACCGCTGCCTTCAAGAGAAAGCAGGGCAATGTTCTTGATGCTGGAGATGCCCCGAATAGGTGTGCCGTTGACCTTGGAATGTGCCTGTATGAGGGTACCGGGATCATCGGGTGCAAAAGTATTTTTGATCACTACCGGTATCTTCTTCGTCATAACGGGCTGAATGGTGGGTGGGTAAATGACCTTGGCGCCAAAATGGGAGAGTTCCATGGCTTCCTGGTAGGAAAGAGTGGGGATATCCTTGGCATTGGAAACGAGGCGGGGGTCGGCCGTCATCATGCCCGATACATCGGTCCATATCTCCACGACTGAAGCCTCAATAGCGGCGCCCAGGATAGCGGCGGTATAATCGGACCCTCCGCGGCCCAGGGTAGTGGTGTTGCCGTTAGGATCAGAAGCAATAAATCCGGGGAGGACATAAAGATTGGAAGAGGCGGGGAAAAAGAACTCCTGGAGCCGGTGGTTGGTGGCATTGTAATCCACTACGGCTTTCGTAAAATGAACGTCTGTCCGGATCAGTTCACGGGCGTCTTTCCAGACATTGTGGTTACCAGTGGCGGAGAGGTGTGCGGAGAGGATCCAGGAGGAGAGGAGTTCTCCATAGGCTATCAGCCGGTCTTCGGTCTTAGAAGAAAACTCCCGGAGCAAGTACACCCCGTTGCAGATATCTTCGATCTCATGGCAGCGCTGCATCACGAAGCTCAAAGTGCTGCTCTGATCCGTAAGGGGCAGCAGTGATTTAACCAATTCAAGGTGACGGGTGGTAATGGCGTGGATGATTTCTTTGTATAGTTCATCGCCCTTTGCAGCTGTCCGTCCTGCTTCCAGAAGCTGGTTGGTGATCCCTCCCAAAGCTGATACGACAACTATGGTGGGCTCGTTTTGCGACTTGTGCTTAATGATTTCGACGGCTCGCTTTATGTTTTCCGGGTTGGCTACAGAAGAGCCTCCGAACTTTAGTACTTGCATAATGAATAGGTTGAAGCCTGGGATGGCTGGTGAGAACAATAAAATATTTCCTGAAAAGAGAAGCTTAGAAGCCCAATTGGCGATATGATATAATACAACCCTTTCGGGTTGTTGTCGTAGTTGTGGTAATAATAGCCGTAGCAGTTATGGAAATAACTGCGGCAGAAGTGAAGATATAAGAACGACTAATTACCATTGCTGTACTAATATAAAAATAATTATTCAATTATGCTCCTGCTTCCTCAACTAAGTTGCACCCTCATTTCATAAAGCATTTATAATCAAAAAGAACTTATACAAGGTAGCCGAAAAGATCATCATCCTTCTTTAGTTCGGTATAGTTGAATACATGCTTGTCCAGCTTTTTCAAAAGCAGGTCATAGTCTGTCTTTGACTGTAATTCTATACCTACCAGTGCCGGCCCGGTTTCTTTATTGTGTTTCTGAATGTATTCGAAGCGGGTGACATCATCGTGAGGTCCCAGCACATGATTGACAAACTCTTTCAGAGCACCGGGACGCTGGGCAAAGCGAATGAGAAAATAATGCTTTAAGCCTTCGTACTGAAGGGAGCGCTCCTTGATCTCCTGCATGCGGTCGATGTCGTTATTGCTGCCACTGACGATACAAACCACGGTTTTGCCCTTGATGTCTTCTGTATATTCATCCAGTGCCGCAATGGAGAGTGCCCCGGCGGGTTCAACGACCAATGCTTCTTCATTATACAACTGCAGGATGGCTGAGCACACTTTTCCTTCGGGTACCAGGGTGACTTGTTCCAGTACTTCCTGGCAGATGGGGAAGGTCAGATCGCCAACACGCTTTACCGCCGCGCCGTCAACAAACCGTTCAATGCTCTCCAGGGTCACCGGCCGGCCAGCTTCCAGGGCTGCTTTCATGGAAGGCGCGCCTTCGGGCTCGGCTCCAATGATCTTTGTGCCGGGAGAAAAGGTTTTAAAGTAGCTACCCACACCCGCGCAGAGTCCCCCTCCGCCGATGGGAACAAATACATAATCGACTTCCGGCTGTTCCTGCAGGATCTCTACCCCTACGGTAGCCTGTCCTTCAATGATCCGGTAATCATCAAAGGGGGGAATAAAGGTCATCCCGTGATGCTTTGTGTATTGCCGTGCTGCAAAGGCACAATCATCAAAAGTGTCGCCTACCAGCTTTATTTCAATAGCATCGCCGCCAAACATGCGGGTCTGCTTTACTTTCTGCTGGGGCGTGATCACGGGCATAAACACAACGCCCTTGATCCCCAGTTTTTTGCAGGAATAAGCAAAGCCCTGGGCATGGTTGCCTGCACTGGCACAAACCACGCCACCTGCTCTTTCCTCGTCGGAAAGGCTGCTGATCATGTTGTACGCTCCCCGCAACTTATATGACCGTACTATCTGCAGGTCCTCACGTTTGAGATAGACCTGGCACTGGTACTTCTGTGAGAGGTTGTGGTTATAAGCCAGTGGTGTTTTGTTCACCACCGGCTTTAAGCGTTCAGCTGCTTTATGGAAGTTCAACCCTATTGCTGCCGTATTATTGTTCATTATAAAGTGTTGATGAGAAACGGACTTTCTTTTGCTCCGCTTCGGCTTTGTCCTTCTGGGCCGGGGACTGGTTTTCCGGGCGCAGGCTTCTTACGGTTTTACCGGCCTGCCACAGCTCACTTTCGCGAAGCTCTTTCAGCTCTATCTCCAGCTTTTCACGGTAATCGGACTTACTGTTGCTTTCGATAGACTTAGCGGCTTCTTTACCGGTGGCTACGCTTTCGTACAGTTCATTAAAAACCGGCAGCGTAGCATCGCGGAACTTCTTCCACCAGTCGAGGGCACCGCGCTGGGCGGTTGTGGAACAGTTAGCATACATCCAGTCCATTCCGTTTTCAGCTACCAGTGGCATCAGCGACTGGGTGAGTTCCTCTACTGTTTCATTAAAGGCTTCAGAAGGAGAATGTCCTTTGGCCCGGAGCACTTCGTATTGTGCGGCAAAGATGCCCTGGATGGCACCCATAAGCGTACCCCGCTCACCGGTCAGGTCTGAGTATACTTCCTTTTTGAAGTTTGTCTCAAACAGGTAACCACTGCCAATGGCAATACCCATGGCCACCACGCGCTCAAACGCGCGGCCAGTGGCGTCCTGGAAAATCGCATAACTGCTGTTCAGGCCGCGGCCCTGCAGGAACATGCGGCGTAGGGAGGTGCCGGAGCCTTTGGGGGCTACCAGGAATACATCCACATCGGCAGGAGGAACAATTCCGGTCTGGTCATTGTAGGTGATACCAAAACCGTGGGAGAAGTACAGGGCCTTACCGGGCGTAAGGTGCTTCTTTACAGTAGGCCACAACTGGATCTGGGCAGCATCGCTTAACAGGTAGCAGATGATGGTGCCTTTTTGCAGGGCTTCCTCGATCTCAAACAGAGTTTCTCCCGGCACAAAGCCATCTGCGACGGCCTTATCCCAGGATTTGGAATTCTTACGCTGGCCTACAATTACATTGATGCCATTGTCTTTCTGGTTCAGCGCCTGGCCGGGGCCTTGTACGCCGTACCCGATGACAGCCACCACTTCTTTATTTAAAACCTGTTGTGCTTTGGAGAGAGGGAACTCTTCGCGGGTAACCACATTTTCTTGAACACCGCCGAAATTCAGTTTTGCCATTGTTTTACGTTTTTAGTCGTGGCAGAGGGACATCCTGCCGTGCCACATCAGTTAATAGTAGTTGAACTTTAATGATTGATTTTTAGGGGAAGGCACTTTCTACATGCTGAACACCTGGTCCTTCTGATTCAGGTATTCATTCTCTACCGGAACCTCGCTGGGAGCCATTGCTTCAAACTCCTTGATCTTTTCATGGAAGCCCCGGCTTGATTTGATGATCGCAATGCGTGCACTGCGCACAAACTCTATAAGGCCAAAGGGCTCCAGCACTGTGATCAACCGATCGGTTTCCTCCCGGTGACCGGTAGTTTCAAATACAGTGTAATCCTTCCGGATAGCCACTACGCGGGCACCGTATTCACGCAGCAGGCGCTCCACTTTAACCTTCTCGGTGATCTCGTCGGTAGATACCTTGTAGAGCGCCAGTTCCTGCCACACGATTTCATCAGGAGTATTGTAATACACCTTAAGCACTTCTACGTGTTTTTCGATCTGCCGTACCAGCTTACTGATGATCTCCTCGGTTTCGTGAATGACAATGGTAAAGCGGTGAATGCCATTCACTTCCGAAGGAGAGCTATTCAGGCTTTCCACATTCATCTTCCTGCGGGAGAAAATGATCGCAATGCGGTTCAGTAAACCAACCTGGTTTTCGGTATATACTGTGATGGTGAATTCTTTCTTCATAGCTTCCTTTTTATGGTGCTTATTTTAGACGTATTTCCGAAACACTGCTGCCCTGGGTTACCATAGGGAAGACGTTGTTTTCTTTACCGACCATAACCTCCAGCAGGTAAGCGCCCTGGTGTTGCAGCATTCTTTGCAGGGCATCCTTAAGGTCGGTGCGTTCTTCGATACGCTCTCCCGGTATGCGGTAACCTTTAGCTACCTGTACAAAGTCCGGGCTTTCTATATTTACGAAGGAATAGCGCTTGTCGTGAAAGAGCTGCTGCCACTGGCGTACCATTCCGAGGAACTCGTTGTTCAGGATAAGGATCTTCACATCAATGTTGCTCTGCATAATGGTACCCAATTCCTGTATGGTCATCTGGAAGCCGCCATCACCAATAATGGCCACCACCGTTCTATCCAATGCTCCCATTTTAGCTCCTATGGCTGCCGGCAGTCCAAAGCCCATAGTGCCCAGGCCACCGGAAGTAATATTGCTTTTTGACTGGTTGAACTGAGCATAGCGGCAGGCCACCATCTGGTGCTGGCCTACATCAGTTACCACCACGGCATCA
>DASWYM010000056.1:0-4664 GCA_036404975.1 Chitinophagaceae bacterium | reverse complement strand
GAAAGGAAGATCCGCCAGGGGGTGGAGCAGTCGGCGACCCGCCTGAAGACCGACCTGAAAAAAGACGGGGTGAGCGACCTGGTCATCGAGTTAACCATAGACACCTTCCGCATACAGCAATTCATGGAGCAGTACATGGCGATAGACTATTCCACTGCCGGTATGAGGGGCGCTTCGCATGAGGCGGCGGACCGGTACGACAGCCTGCTGAACAAGTACTACAAAAAGCTGGCGGCCGTTCTGGCTCCGGAGGACCGCAAGGTGCTGGTGCAGGCACAGAAGGCCTGGATCACTTACCGCGATAGCGAGCTGAAGCTGGTGGGGGTGGTGAGTAAGGATGAATATTCCGGCGGAGGCACGGTGCAGCAACTGATCGATTCGTCGTACTACCTGGAGATCATCAAAAGCAGGACGATCGACATTTATGACCACCTGCTGCGGGCGGCGCAGACGTATTGATGTGTAAATAAGAAAATGTGCAAATATGCAAATGAGAGGGCCTCATTATGTCAGGGTCTCTACGATCTGTAAGTCCTATGTCATTGTCATCTTGGAAAGATCTATGGCTTCAATTAAATGAGTGCTGCTGAAAGAGCAGGTGTTCACGCTTAAGTATACGTGATGTAGTTCCTGCTGCATGGTAACAGCATGACAGTAACAGGCATAGATACTTACAGGATGACGAGATAAAAGTCATTACTGAACACTGGCAGCCTGATGACATTGAGCACAGATCCCTCACTGCGTTCGGGATGACAATGACATAGTCGTTATTATACACCGGCACTACGACTGTCATAGACATTGACCCTTCCAGGATGACAAGGTGATATTTATTAAAGATCACAAGCACTCCAATGGCGGAAGGCCCTTATAGACCCAAAACAGGAAATAATAGGAAGTATAGACCCACTTAGACCTACCCTGCTTCTTTACCCCATCAATGTTGCGGAACTTTGTATTGGATAGACAATAGTGCCTGTCCAAACGAATAGACAGAGGTTTATTCGCCAGTTCTTTGACATTACGGATCTGCGGACAAACAGGAGTAACGCCGCAGATTAGTTGAACTCCTGGCGGTTGGTACAGCAGGTGTAACGGGCCACAGGCGCTGCTTATTCCTCCACCTTCACCAGCTTGATCTTCCGGCGGTTCTCGCCCTGGATGATGTGGATGAAATAGGTGCCGGGAAGATACCAGTAGCCAAAGCGCAGTTCCGCCCCGGCCGATACCTTGCGGGCATCGATCAGGCGACCCTGCTGGTCAAGTATCTCCACGCGGACCTGCTCTTCCTTGCTGCCGAACATCTTTGCACGGAAGCTGCCGGTGGTGGGGTTTGGCGATACTTTAATAGGGATGGTGACCCCATCGGATTTTTCTTTTACGGCAGGAGGCACATTCCTGGAATAAGCGGAGTAAGCAGCTGTGTGGACAGCGATCTGATGGGCAGCCTCTTTTTGGGCGGTCGCAGGGCTGCTGGCAGCCAGCACGGTAAAGAGGGCCAGCAGGAGTAAGGACATCCGCGGTCCATGTAAATGCTTTGAAAGAAGCAGGAGTACGCTTTTTCTCATAGCAGGGAGGTTAAGGTGATCAAAGCTGGTATCAAGCAGGTCTTCGGGGGCACAGCCGTTTATAGAGTAGATCGTCCAGCTTTCAGAGGAAGTGAGGCATGAAACCTTACAGGACTTTAGCGGCATGGGGCCTGATGATGTAACCGGCGGCAAACCGACTAAAAAGATACAACCTAAAAACGGAGAATGCAAGAGGCTGGGTGTACTATTTTTTAAAGCTCTGCATTCCTCATTCTTCCGGGCCACAGGTCATGCCATAAGCTGCCGTATCCTAGCACCAGGCGGGAGAAACACTTCCTATAAAAGCAGGGACGTAAACCTAATCAATCCGCTTTTCCAGCCTTATGGTTTTGGTGTTTCCGTTCTGTGTCACGTGCAGTTGGTACGTGCCCGGGTAGTACCAGAACCCGAGCTGCAGGTTGGCCTGGCCTGGCACTTCGTGGTTGTCGATTACGCAGCCATGCTTGTCGGTTACTTTCACCCGGACGCGGTCTTCCTTGTTGCCTTTCAGACTTACCAGGAACTTGTCCGTGGTAGGGTTGGGGGATACACTGACGGTTACCAGTATGTCCTCGCCTTCTCCCTTTACGGCTTCCGGGCTCTGTGCCACGTCCTTGATGACATCGGCCTGGTAGGGAATGTGCGACACGAACTTCAAAGGCGCAGTGGTTTGGGCCGAGGCGGGGCTACTGGTGAAGAGGATGCCGGCAATAGCCAGCAGTACAACCGACGCGGCGTTGAGATGCTTACGGGTAAGCGGTGTAGAAATCTTTCGCATGGTATAATGGTTAAGGTATTAAGCCGGGACAATACAGTTCTGCCCAGGTGGTGAGCCTGGCTCCAGGGAAGATGAGGTGGGTGACTTTAAATGTTGCTATACAGTTCCTGAGAAGTGTTACCGGGTAAAAAGATAAGAATCTTTTATCATTCAACAAGTAGGTATTGTTTGTAGTACACAAAAGATTTACCGGTTGGCCGGGGGATAAAAGCAGGGGTCTTAAGGGAAATGCTAGTCGAGGTACCACACACTGTCCGCGCCGATAGCCACGCCCGTAGTATCGCCCTTGCGGTGGCTTGCTTTCCCGGTTCTTATAGCCAGCCTGAGCGGGCCAACCGCCACTTCGGTTTCGTAGTAAGCGCCAAAAAAACGAACGCCGGTCACCACTCCCCTGGCACCACCCTCTTCTGCGCTAACCAGCCGGAGCCCTTCGGGGCGGATCACTGCATCTTTTCCATTGGCCTGTAAGCCGAGCAGGCCGGCCAGAGCAGGGGCCTCTGCTGCCGGCACGAAGTTGTAGGCGCCAAACAGCCCGGCCACGTATTCATTCACCGGCTGTCGGTACACCTGTTGCGGGGTGCCCTGCTGGACGATGGCTCCCTCGCGAAGCACTAATACCTCATCGGCCCACGACAATACGTCGAGCGGGTCGTGCGACACCAGGGTACAAGTGATGTCTAGCTGTTCGCTTATGTCTTGGATGACCTCTTTCAGGAGGGTCTTGTGCACCGTATCACCATTGGAATAAGGTTCATCAAGAAGCAACAGCCGCGGGGAGGTTATGAGCAGGCGGCAAAGGGCAATGCGCTGGGCTTCGCCCCCCGAGAGTTGATCGGTGCGGCGGTCGAGCAGGTGGCTGATCTGGCAGAGGTCGTAGAGGCGGCGGGCCTCTTCCCCGGAGAGCGTGTTGGCATAGGTAAGGACCTCGGCCACCGTGTAGTGGTGACGCAGCTCGTATTGCTGCGAGAGGTAGGCTATACCGGGGTGACCGGGGATAAGGGTTTCCAGGGGACCTCTTACGCGCCTACCCTCAAAGAGCACTTCGCCCCCGTCGGGCTGCACCAGGCCAGCCACGGTGCGCAGCAGGGTGCTTTTACCCGAGCCGGTCTCCCCGGCAATGGCGAGGTTCTGGAAATGCTGCTGGGCAAAGGAGATCTCCTTCAGCACGGTGGGTTGTCCTTTACTCACCCGGTTCACACGTAGTAGCTCCATAGCGGCCGAAGTTAGGCCATAGTTTTTAGTCCATAGTTCATGGTCCATAGTCCATTGCCGGGCGCCGGAACAGGGCCTATTTATAGCTGGTTATCCATGGTTGGTTTTACGTACAGCATAAAGCGCAAAGCGTACCGCCATCCCGTGGCATAAAAATCACAGGGAGTATAGGAACAATCATCACCATATGGCAGCATCCTATACAGTTCCGCCGCAGACCCGCATCGGGCACGTACATTTAAAAGTAGCCAACCTGGACAGGGCCGTGGGCTTTTACCGCGGCGTGCTGGGCTTCCAGGTGACGCAGTATTATGGCGACAGCGCCGTGTTTCTTTCCGCCGGTGGCTACCACCACCACATCGGGCTAAACACCTGGGTGAGTAAAGAAGGTTCGCCGCCGCCCCGCGGCACTACGGGTCTTTACCACCTGGCGATCCTTTACCCCACGCGGCGCGACCTGGCTGCCGTGTACAAGCGGCTGAAGGACCTGCACTACCCGCTGGACGGGGCTTCGGACCATGGGGTATCGCAGGCTCTCTACCTGCGCGACCCGGATAACAACGGCGTGGAGCTGTATTGGGACCGCCCGCCCGGGGAGTGGCCAATGCTGGACGGCCGGCTTAATATGATTACCGAGCCGCTGCACCTGGAAGACCTGCTCAAGGAACTGGAGCAGACAGTTACCGGGTAAATCAAATATGTAATCGGGTTATTGGAACATTTGATATCCCTGAAACATGTCGAGCGAAGGGGCTAACAGTAGTTCCATATTGCAATAGACCTTATCTCAAGCGTATCATAATACTGTTGCGGGACTATCTGAAGCGTCCCTATATGGGGCTTTACAGATACGCCTTTTGGATAGTTCCGAACAGGCGGTGCCCGTTGCAGGCCATGCCACCCGGAGGCTGCGGCCGGGTGACGGCAGGGTAATCCCGTAGTAAAGGCCTTGCAGAGGCACTGCAATTGTACCCCAATAGTACAGCAATAGCAGGGATACAGTACATAGCAAAAGGTACTATAAGGGTACTATTACAGTACTATTGCAGTACTATTGGAGTGCTACTGCCATACTGTTACCTGGGCGTCACCCGGGGGTGACT
>DASWYM010000055.1:0-5914 GCA_036404975.1 Chitinophagaceae bacterium | reverse complement strand
CCCTGTAGTTCCCCGGCACCACTACCCGGGTCGCTACCGGTGTACTGCCCGGTATTGCTGAGGGGCGCGTGGTCCTGGCCGGCGGCAACTACAACGATCCGGCCATCCGTACCAGGCTCCGGATTGTATATTCGAAAATCTAATACAATATTTTGTCAGGGTGCTATATTTGCACCCTGAATTTTTTATTCTTTTTATTCACTAACTCTAAGATTATAATTAATGCCTTATTTATTTACCTCTGAGAGTGTATCGGAAGGACACCCAGATAAAGTGGCAGATCAAATCTCTGATGCCCTTATTGATAACTTCCTGGCCTTTGATCCTCAATCAAAAGTAGCCTGTGAAACCCTGGTCACTACAGGGCAGGTGGTACTGGCCGGTGAAGTAAAATCCAAAGCTTACCTGGACGTACAGGAAATAGCCCGCCAGGTGATCCGAAAGATCGGTTACACCAAAAGCGAATACATGTTTGAAGCTAACTCCTGCGGTATTCTGTCGGCTATCCACGAGCAGTCATCCGACATCAACCAGGGTGTAGATAGAAAGAAAAAGGAAGAGCAGGGTGCCGGCGACCAGGGAATGATGTTTGGTTATGCTACCAATGAGACCGACGATTATATGCCCCTGGCCCTCGACCTGGCCCATAAGCTGCTGCAGGAACTGGCTGCCCTGCGCCGCGAGAACAAGGCGATCAAGTACCTGCGTCCGGATGCCAAAAGCCAGGTAACCCTGGAGTACGACGATAACAACCGTCCTATCCGCATCGATGCTATCGTGATCTCTACCCAGCACGACGACTTTGATACCGACGCCAAAATGGCCGAGCGCATTAAAAAGGACATGATCAATATCCTGGTCCCCCGTGTAAAGGCGAAGTACAGGAAGTACGCGAAACTGTTCAACGACAAGATCAAGTATCATATCAACCCTACCGGTAAGTTTGTGATCGGTGGTCCGCACGGCGACACCGGTCTGACCGGCAGAAAGATCATTGTCGATACCTATGGTGGCCGTGGCGCTCACGGTGGTGGTGCCTTCAGTGGTAAAGATCCTTCCAAAGTAGACCGCTCAGCCGCTTACGCTACCCGTCACATCGCCAAGAACCTGGTGGCTGCCGGAGTGTGCGAAGAGGTGCTGGTACAGGTATCCTACGCCATTGGTGTGGCCCAGCCCATGGGGGTTTATATCAATACCCACGGCACTGCGAAAGTGGATATGACCGATGGAGAGATCGCCCGTATCGTGGAAGGCATCTTCGATATGCGTCCTTACTTTATCGAGCAGCGCCTGAAGCTGCGCAACCCCATCTACAGCGAAACTGCCGCTTACGGTCACATGGGCCGCAAGCCCGAAGTGGTGGAGAAGTCTTTCTCTACTCCGGAAGGCAAGACCATCAAGAAGAAAGTGGAGCTGTTTACCTGGGAAAAGCTGGACTACGTTCCCAAGGTGAAAAAAGCGTTCAACCTTAAGTAATCAATCTTTTATACCTGGAAAACCCCCGCTTCCCCAAGCGGGGGTTTTTTATTTGGCCTTCCCCCACCTAATTTTGGGCCGTGAAGAATTTCAGACCCCAACACCGCCCGAAGAAGAGCTCCATGATTGTAGGCCGGCAGGCTGTACTCGAAGCCCTGCGTACCGGCAAGCCACTGGAACGGATCTATTTGCAAAATTCCCTGCACGGCAAGGGAGTCGAGGAAGTGCTCTCGCTGGCCCAAAAGGGCACAGTCCCGGTCAATAAAGTGCCGGTAGAGAAGCTCAATGGCTTTAACGTGTCCAACCACGAAGGCATGGTCGCCCTGATCTCGCGGGTGCAGTACCACGACCTTCAGGAAGTGATCTCCTTTGTCGTGGACAAGGGCGAGGTGCCGCTGTTCCTTATCCTCGACAGCATTACCGACATCCGCAACATCGGGGGCATTGCCCGTACGGCCTTTTGCACCGGTGTGCACGCCATCATCATACCCGACAAGGGCGTGGGTATGCTCAACGAAGACGCCGTGCTGACCTCGGCAGGGGCCCTGGAGAAAATCCCGGTATGCCGCGTGGGCAGCCTGATGAAAGCCGTGGACGAACTGCACCTCAATGGCATCAGGGTGCTGGCCAGCGAGATGACGGCTGATAAGCTGGTATACGACCTCGACTTCCGCGAACCGGTGGCCATCGTAATGGGAGGGGAGGAGAAAGGAATTTATCCGGCACTGATGAAGGTGTGCGACGAGAAGTTCAAAATTCCCATGGCTGGCGACTTCGAGTCATTGAATGTATCGGTAGCCACCGGGATGATCCTTTACGAAGCCATGAAACAAAGACTTTTAACCCCATGAAGCCAGTAGACTTAGTAGAATGCCCCCGGGACGCCATGCAGGGGTGGAAAAGCTTTATTCCCACGGCGCAGAAGATCGAATACCTCAATACCTTGCTCCGGGTAGGCTTCGATACGCTGGACTTTGGCTCCTTTGTGTCCCCCAAAGCCATCCCGCAGATGGCCGACACCCGGGAAGTATTGGCCGGTCTTGATTTTGGCAACACCCATACAAAATTGCTCGCTATAGTAGCCAACATGAGGGGGGCTGAAGAAGCCGTGCATTACGATCAGGTTTCGTTTTTGGGCTTTCCCTTTTCCATTTCGCCTACTTTCCAGCAGCGCAATACCAACAGCACGATCGAAGAAAGTCTGGGAAGGGTAGAGGAAATCCAGGAACTATGCCTCGCCCATAATAAGACCCTGGTCATCTACCTGAGCATGGGCTTTGGGAACCCTTATGGCGATGAGTACAACGAGGCGATCCTGCTCCGATGGGCAGACGAGATGGTGCGCCGCGGCATCCGGATCCTTTCCCTGGCCGACACGGTGGGTGTGGCCAACCCGGAACAGATCACAACGGCGCTGCAGGCGCTTATCCCGCAATATCCCCAGGCTACTTTCGGTGTACACCTGCACTCCACTTTGCAGAATTGGAAGGAAAAAACAGAGGCCGCTTTCACGGCTGGCTGCACCCGGTTTGACGGGGCGCTGAAGGGCATAGGAGGCTGTCCTATGGCCAAAGACGAACTGGTGGGTAATATGGCCACCGAACGGATGATCGATTACTTCAAACAGCAGGGAGCCCTGCCGGCCCTGGAGGAAGAAGCACTGGCAAAAAGTCTTCAACTGGCCGCTAAATTATTTGTGTAGTATGGACCTGTTGCTCAATGTAAACATACCCAAGTCGCCCCGCGAGATCAACCACCAGCAAAAGATCCTCTCGGTAGGCTCCTGCTTTACGGAGCACATTGGCAATGCCCTGCTGGAGTACAAGTTCGACGTGCTGCAAAACCCCCACGGCATCCTGTTCGATCCTATGGCGGTATGCAGCAGCCTGCTTTCCTACATTCAGCCCAGGCAGTACAGGCAGGAAGACCTGTTTTCGCTAAACGAACTGTGGCACAGCTGGGACCACCACAGCCGCTTTTCGCACACCGACGCCGGGGAAGCCCTGGCAAAGATCAATGCCTCGCAAAAGGAGGCGCATGAATTCTTAAAAGAGGCCGACTGGCTCATCATCACGCTGGGCTCATCCTTCAGCTACAAGCTGGTGGAGCAGAACTACCAGTCCGTAGCCAATTGCCACCGGGCCCCGGCACAGTGGTTTCAAAAACACCTTTCCACCTTCGACGAAATCATTGCCCGACTGGACAATACCATCCACCAGCTTTTTCATTTCAACCCGAAGCTGCAGATCATTTTTACCATTTCTCCCGTACGGCATATACGTGATGGAGTGGTGGATAATAACCGCAGCAAGGCACGCCTGATCGAAGCGGTGCACCACCTGGTGAACAAGTTCGACAAGCTCCATTATTTTCCATCCTATGAGCTGGTGATCGATGTATTGCGGGATTACCGGTTTTATGCCGAGGATATGGTGCACCCCAACTACCTTGCCACCGGCTTTGTGCTGGAGCATTTTACCAAAACCTATATGAGGGAAGCCACCCTCCAACTCATCGAGGAGCTGAAGAAGATTGCCATTGCCCGCAAGCACCGCCCGGCGCATCCCGGTACAGAAGCCCACCATAAATTCCTGCAAAGCCACCTGGCCAAAACGAAGGCGCTACAGGAGCGCTATCCTTACCTTGACTTGAAAAAGGAGATGACCTATTTTTCCACGGCTCTTTAGTGCATGCGGTCGCCGCGCACTTCGAGGTTGTTGATGACCCCGGATTCATAATCCAGCCATTCTTTCCAGCGACGGCGTACTTTTTCCTTATCGATGAACTTTTCGGCCAGGTCAATAAAGAGGGTGTAGTGGCCGGCCTCGCTTTCCATAAAGCGGCGATAGAACCTGCGCAGGTAGGCATCGTCCAACCCCTCGCTCAGGCGCTTGAAGCGTTCGCAGCTTCGTGCCTCGATCATGGCCATGGTAAGCAGCTGGTCAAGCAGGCGAGCCTCTTCGGCGCCGCCTTTCTTTTGAAAGTCCAGCAGGGCGTTTACGTATTCGTCTTTACGCTGCCTTCCCAGTTTCAGTCCCCGCTTTTGGAGCTCGGCCAACACCAGGCGGAAATGGCCCCATTCCTCGGTTACGATAGGTGCCAGGGCGGTGACCAGTTCTTCGCGGTCACTGTAACGCTGTATAATTGAAATACAGGAGGTAGCGGCCTTTTGTTCGCAGTAGGCGTGATCGGTCAGCACCTCCTGGAGAGACTTTTCAGCCAGGTTCACCCAACGCGGGTCGGTAGGGAGCTGCAGGCCTAGAATGGCTTTGGCATCGAGCGACAGATCGTCCGTATATTCCATAGCGCAAAAGTACGGAGCAGGGAAAGTCAACAAGTCATTGGGTCATTAGATCAATGGGTCATTTAGATCTTTGGAAACCCGTATTGCAGGGAAAGCCGGGTATTTCTTATTCTAAAGCAAGTCCTGTCTTTGTGGTTCCGCCTGTTTCCTCCTTATTGGTGGCTTATCTGTTCCTTATCCAAACCGTACCTGAACCGCCCCTTATAACAGCGGTTCAGGTACGGTTCAGGAGCGGAGTAGGAGCGGTTCAGGTACGGTTCAGGTAGGAGTTGGAGTGGGATCGGACATTGGGAAAATAGGCTGGAAAAACAAGCCTGGTGGTCTGGAGGCGGGGAACAGGGGTGGGGAAGCAGCATAGCTGGCTGGCCCGGATAAATAGGACAAATAACCCAAACCGTTAAAGTTTTGAGATTTAGAGGCTTAGTTCCGAGCGCTGTACTGCTGAAAAAGAATGGGAAATGAACTGGTTTAGCTTATATTAGCCGTTATTTAGCTTCGTATTAGGGGATTTTTCCCTACCTTTGCCGCCAAAATATACTGGGTATCTAATCGGATGTCTTTCTAAAAAAAACAACGATGTCATTAACTAAAGAAAAAAAAGCTAGCATTTTCGCTAATTACGGTGGTAAAGAGGCCAATACTGGGTCTATTGAGGGTCAAATTGCGCTGCTGACCGAGCGCATCAGTCAAATCTCTGGTCATCTGCAACAAAACAAGAAAGATTTTTCTACTCACCGCGGTTTGATGCAACTGGTAGGTAAGCGTCGTCGCTTGCTGAACTACCTGCAGAAGCACAACCTGACTGGCTACCGCGAACTGATTGAGAAATTAGGTCTCAGAAAATAAGGCGTTCCGCATGAAAGTATAATCCAATTCCCCAACTTGCGTTTGCAGTTGGGTTTTGGCTTTTTAGACGCACTTATTTTTGATTAACCGCTTCAACCCTCAAATTCCAAATATGTTATCACAGAAATTCGCTAAGACCTTTGATATAGGCGATGGTCGAGAAATCACCATCGAAACCGGTCGACTGGCACGCCAGGCCGACGGTTCCGTCACTGTTCGCATGGGCAATTCCATCCTGCTGGCTACCGTAGTGGCCACGGAAGAGCCAAAGCCCGGACAAGATTTTTT
>DASWYM010000054.1:0-6062 GCA_036404975.1 Chitinophagaceae bacterium | reverse complement strand
CCCTGTATCCATTAGCATTGGCATCATAAAATGCATACACACAGAGATAAGTGTTTTTATACACCAGCGTTACCAAGTGGGTGACCGGATTGTAGTTAAAGGTGATCTTAGCAGGTAGTTCCAGATTCAGCGGAATATCCTCCCCTCCTGGTATACCATACCGACCATAGTTCTCCGCCCAACTATTGTTTATAGCCACCTTGTACAGCCAATTACCGGCGGGAATATCGAACGTTCCGGTCCACACCCTGTTCACCCCGTCCCAGGTCAGCCGGGTAGCATCACAGGCAGGCTCCCAGTCGCCTCCCGCGTTAGTTTGGTCATTCACGCACCCTAACTCGCTTTGAAAGCTGGCGGGTATGACTACCGTGTCCGGCGTTATTATATAAGTAACTATGTGGGTCTTGTGGTTGTATTCAAATGACACCCTACTGGGAATGGTTAGGTTCAGGATGATATTAGGTCCTCCGGGCAGACCGCCCTCTCCATAGTTTTCGCTCCATGACCCACCCACCGTCACTTTGAACGCCCATTGGCCGTCCGGCAGGTGAAACGTTCCTTTATGGAGTTCTGTGGCCGCATCGTAATACAGCATGGTAGCTGTGCAGTCAGGTTGCCAGTCGCCGGGACATCCCATCTCGCTCTGGAAATCTCCTGCCAGGATTACCTTAGCGGGCATATCCGGTGGAGTCGGGAAGCTTATGTCCACCAGGTGCGTGGACTCCGAGTAGCGGAAATGAACAGTGGCAGGCCCCGTCAGATTCAGAGGTATGTTGGGACCTCCCGGAATACCATGCTGACCATAGTTCTCATTCCAGGAGTTGTTATACGCCACCTTGAACTCCCAGGAGCCTTCGGGTATTTTAAAGGTACCCTCCCATATACCTTCACTGGTTTCCGTAAGGCGGACGGCATCACAATTAGGCTCCCAGATGGCGCATCCATATGCGGTCTGGAACGAGCCGGGCAGGGTGACGGTAAAGGGTTGTGCAATACTATTGTAACTAAACAGTATGGTTAGCAATAGGGTGACGGAAGTCATCAGATGTGTAGCTAGCTTTCTCATAAGTACCTCCGTTTTTTAATCCTATAAGTTAATCAATCCCTCAGCCCTGCCGAATGACGACCGTCATGTATTTTGCTGAGGCCTATTTCCACTTCGGATATGGATGCTCGTGTCTCCATTGCCCGTAATTTCTTGATGATTGTACGATATTCCCCTGACGGGCGTCATTGGCCTGTCCTGCACCGGCAGGTACCTTTAGCAGCCATCTAAAATCGCCCTTATGCGAAAGTTCCGGACCATCCTTTGGCGCAGCCTGGTGGTTACACTTGTATACACCCTCGCTTCTACTGTCATTGGCGGCCTGGTCTTGCATTCCGCCGAAGGAATGGCGCCTCCCGCCAACCCTGCCTTGCTGCTGGCCACCACCTTTATCTCGGGCTTCCTCATAGGCGTCACACTGGGCCCGCTGGCAGCCCGCCTGCATGCCTCCCGGCTTCGAAGCATGATGATCTACACCACCGCGGTTTTTCTCAACATGGCCTCCGTGGTTATCGAGGGACACTTTTTTGCCCCGGGGCTCCTGCCGCTGGCGGTGGTACCGCGCATGGTGGTGCTGCACGCCCTTATAGCCCTGGTCACCGGTGGCACGCTATCCTTCTTGTTCCCGGCGCAGCAGCCCGCCGGCACCGTTACAGCCACACGCACTTCCCCTTCGTGGGCTGCGCGTTTTCTTTTTAGCGCCGCCGCCTACCTGCTGTTTTACTATGGCTTTGGTGCCGTCAACTACGCCCTGGTCACCGGGCCTTACTACGAGGCGCACCCTACCCTGCTGGCCGTGCCGCAACCAGGCACCGTTCTTATGGTGGCGTCGATCCGCTCAGCGATCATCATCCTCTCCCTCCTGCCGCTGGTCCTCGCGCTGCGCACCTCGCGCCGGGCAGGGGCCTTATGGTGCGGCCTTACCCTGTTTATCATCGGTGGCGTACTGCCGCTGCTGATGCAGGCCGGCTTGCTGCCTCCCCTTCTGCTGGTGGCCAGCGGCGTAGAGATTTTCTTCCAGAACTTCCTTGCCGGCGCCGTAGCGGGACTGTTACTGGGACAACCAAAAGCCTCTCCGGCATCCCTGCACGTAGTGCCGGTCCTGGCGCAGGAAGAAAAAGTATAACGCTCAACCGGTAAAGCACACCCTCCAGGAGCACGATGGCACCCCGTTTGTGACACCATCTCTCATAAGAGAGAGAGTATGCGATTAAGTGCGTTCAGGAAATTGAGTCCCCAGGATCAACACGAATTGGTAGCCCTTAAAGGAGTATTGCTGTGGCAGCGTAAGTCGAAGAACTTCAACATCTTTCTCTACCAGTTGGGCTGCTTCTACGTGGAGTTGTTCTTTTTTAAAGAAAGCGGCGAGTTCGCCACCATCAAGCCTTTTGATAATATGGATGAGCTTTCACCCTATCTCGCCGAAATCGATGTAGGCCACCTGCTTGGTTAGTTTATAGCTAATAGTCCAGAGACCTTGGTTATCTCACCAAAGCTTTTTTACATAGTACAGTCATCAGCAGCATCACCAATACAAGTTTCTCTTTTCACTATAGACTATGTACTTTATACTATTGACCCTAAACAATGAACTTCACCCGAATTGTTGTATCTTATACAGGAATGATCGAACGGTGCGCCAGGGGCACTCAAACACGTTAGTACAATGATCCCCTTCCAGTTTTACTACAACGACCAGTACTACAAGGGAAAATGCATGATCAGCGGCAGCGGCAATCATGGCTTCTTCTGGTGCTTCCTCGAGTCCGACGAACTGACCCGGCAGGTGGGCCAATGTCTTATCTTCTCCTTCAGCAACGGCACCCTGATGCCGACCAAAGTCTACGACCCCGCCTTCGATGCGCTGATAGAAGCAGTGCGCGTTGCCGTGTTACCGCTCTATCACCGGGAAGAAGGCCGGCGCGAACGGTGGGGACAGGGCCGTTAGTTCAGGTTCCTCCAGTGCCTGGGCAACATAAATTTTTCCCTTTTATATCATTCCTCGTATACCGGAATAAAAAAAGCCCCTCGCTTAAAAAAGCAAAGGGCTAAAAGGTAATAGCAAACAAAAGTGCTAAAAAAGCTGTGTCATAAAATAAGGTAGTCCCTACATGTAAAGACTACCTTACGCTAAATGCAACACAATTCCTTTCACACTTGTTACCACAGGCTTTCACAGGCGTTAACGGATTTATGCCAGTTCGTTATCTGTATGGTTAGGTTTATACCCTGTGCTGGTAAGCCATTCAATGCAAAGCCGTTCTTTCGGTTATACGCCGCTGTTCTGGGTTCGTAGAAGGATCATGTGTTGGTGCCCAAAGCCACAACAACTTAACTATAAATACAATGCCCACGCATGTGTTGCGTTTTACATATGTAGGTTTTAGCCTTTTACCAGCCTTCCCTAAGCGCATATGTGGATAAAAAGGAGCACAATAGAGCAGCAACTGAGGAAGCGCCGCCCCTATTCCACTACCTCTTGCAAATACAAAAGCTTTGACGTATCTTAACTATAGCCCGGCACAAGATTTCACTATCGCTCCTAAAACACCGCAACCATGACACTACAGTATTTTAGAAAGCTGAGTGAAACGAAGCAATTTCGCCGGCTGATGACCCGGGGCGTATGTGTAGGCGAAAGAATGACCGCCGATGAACAGATGCTGCTCTTCCAACTCGACCACTTTTACGTGGAAGTAGCCTTTAATAAATTTACGGATGAGCCCGTAAGCGCCCGCAGCTTTGAAAGTACCGATGAGCTATCCCCCTATCTACAGGCCATCGACCTTTCCGGTGTTCTTTCCGCTGTAAAGTCATAGCCCCTTCCCCGATCAGCAGACCAGACCAGCAGTTTACTTTCCCCATAAGACACTATAAATAAAAAGCTCCTCGGCAAGAGGAGCTCCATCATTTAAACAAATGATAAGAACGAGTTACTGTTCACAGTGGGTTGCTTTCTGTTGGTCAGGATTCTTCGATTCTCAGTCAGATATGATATAATTACACGAGGTAAGAGGTGCTAATGTACTACATGCCTCCCTAATACGCAACTTTTCATCCTACCGTTCGCAGCGCTGCAGCATACGAGTGGCGATTTCCTCCAGCGGCGATATGCCCGCAGGCTTCGAAATATACTCCACGTTCTTGCCGCTGAAATACATTTGGTCCACGTGGCTCTTCGAGGTACTGAACACCACCACCGGGATGTTATCCAGTTGCTCGTCAGCCCTGATAGACCGGAATGTTTCGCGCCCGTCCATGCGTGGCATGTTCACGTCCAGCACGATCAGGCAGGGCAGGGAGCCCGCATTCTTCAGCTCGTGGAGCCGCCGGATACCTTCCAGGCCGTCGTGGGCTTCTATGATGGTGTATTGCCTTCCCGTAGATTCCAGGGCATGCTGCAACAACTCCAGGTCTTCGGCATCGTCGTCTATACAAAGTACTGTATGGCTGTGTTCCATATGCTTGATTTAAAAGGAACTACAGGTGCAAGGGCTATGCCAGTGAGAGGAATTAGGGATTAAGAATTAGTGGTTTTAGTGAAAATAACCTGTGCGGGACAGGCCTAGTCCTTGCCTAATTCCTAATACCTAATTCCCCATAGCCACTGGCATGGATTTTTGACCCCTTATGGCGAATAGAAGCATATGAAGACGATCAATGTACCGTTCAACGGAAAAGGCCGTAAAATATCCTACAAGACAGAGATGATCGACCTAAGCCAGACGCCCCTGCAGTTTGTCAATGTATACTCGGTGTTCATTGACGACCCTGAGTTGCAGGAGATCGTGGGCGAGCATTTTACCATCCTGCATAATCAACTGCAGTTGGGGAAGCCGGTTTATGACATTCGCAACCCGGGCGACATCAACGAGTCGAACCTGAAAAAGGCCATTGCCCAGCAGATCATGAACAACCCGGGCGAATAAGGCCGGGAAGGCAGGGGCAGCAGGCCGCCTTTATATTTCTATCCACCGAAAGAGCCGTGGACGCAGGTAGAGCCCCGGCAGTTGGGGCACCATCTTTGTGTTCCGTTAACGGTTAATGCGAAAAAGCAATGGAGTTGAAGGCGATAGTGATGTATAGGGGTGCCCTGGCGCAGTACCAGATCACCCAGGAGCACGAGGGCATCTTCCAAGCACACCTAACCCGCTACGACGGGAAAGTGGATCATTTGCCTCCCTATAAACTAACCCTCATCCGGGGCGCCTATAAATGGACGGGTAATTCCGAAGACCCCCTGCTGGTAGAAAGCATCGGCAAAGTCATCGATAAAAAGCTGCGGACCGGCGGGCTGTTGCGCCGGGCCGGCGACAGCCGCGAAGAGAACCGCGACAGCGACAGCCTGCGTAAGGGCAATGGCTGAAATACTCCCAGACTTGGAGCATAAAAGGCAAAATAAAGCCCCGGCAGATGCCGGGGCCTAAGAACTATAGTTCAATCCTCCAGGGGAGGATCAATAATTACCACCTGTTCTTGTTGAAGCCGCCTTTGAAGCCGCCACCACCGCCGTTTGTGCGGGGCTTGTCTTCGCGAGGCTTAGCTTCCATCACCTTGATCGTGCGGCCTTCTACGACGCCGTTGTCCAGCTCAGCAATAGCCTTCTGGGCAGCTTCGGTGTCGGGCATTTCTACGAAACCAAATCCACGGCTCTTACCGGTGAACTTGTCGGTGATAATTTTGGCAGAAGTTACTTCGCCGTACTCTGTAAAAAACTCTCTTAAGTCTTCATCCTGAACGTTGAAGCTTAAGTTTGAAACATAAATGTTCATACTGAAATGTGATAAAAAAAATTGATTAAAAAGATCTGAGAGGCAAACAGTAAGGGTGCTAACTACAAAGGCAGAAATCTAAGCAGAGTACTATTACGAATGCGAGGCTCAAATTAACGGGGCAAAAATAAGGGAATAACTTCATTATTTCCATTACTTAATTGTTAAGGTAGAAAGAAGATACTTCTTTTGCGGCCGCCTGCCTATGGAGAGGGGACAGCTGCGGGTTACGAGTTGCGAGCTGT
>DASWYM010000053.1:0-2715 GCA_036404975.1 Chitinophagaceae bacterium | reverse complement strand
CTGCCGACGTGGTGCGTTGGAACTGGTCACCACCCCATTACCTAAACTGTTCGGGCTGTGCTTCCCCTGACGCCACACCGCTGGAGCCTACTACCTATACACTCACTGTAGCCAATGCCGATGGCTGCACGGCTTCCGACACCGTGTTGGTCAGCCTGCTGTGCACCGAGAGCCGCGTATATATTCCCAACACCTTTACGCCGAACCATGACGGCGTCAATGATGTCTTCGCCCTGAAAGGCTACGGCATCCGCCAGGTAAAGTCGCTGCGCATTTACAACCGCTGGGGCGAGGTAGTGTTCGAGCGTAAGGACTTCGAGCCTGGCGACCGGAGTGCCGCCTGGGACGGCAGGTATAAGGGTTTGCCGGTGCCCGTGGGCTCATATGTCTATATAGCCCAGATGAGTTGCAACAGCCAGGAGTTTACGCGCCGCGGTACGGTAACGGTGGTGTATTAGGAGGAGCAGCCGGCTATTGGCAGCCTGATGTGAGTAGGGCTTTGAGCCAGTAGGTCTCTTCTTCTTTTTCGGGGTAAGAAATCAGAGTAAAGAAGACCTGGTCCCGGAAAGCGGTTTTAGGCTTCGAACCTGGCCATGGGCTATGGACCATAGACCTGAAAAATTGCTTCTTTCCCGAAAATGGCCGTTCTTTGGCCCCGTTCATCACTATGCCCAAAAACGCATTTACTGCAATAGATTTCGAGACCGCCTCTGGCAGCCGCAATTCCATCTGCCAGGTGGGATTGGTGCGCGTAATGGGCGGCAAGGTGGTCGACCAGGTCAACGTTCTGGTGCGCCCGCCGCGCAACGAGTACAACTCCTTCAACACGCAGATCCACGGCATCACGCCCTCCATGACCGCCAGGGCCCTGCCCTTCGATAAAGTGTGGCCGGCGCTGGAGCATTACGTGGCCGGGCAGCACCTGGTGGCCCATAACATGGGCTTCGACCAGAGTTGCCTGCAGCAGACCCTAGTACACTACGGCATCCCGGTGCCCACTTTTACTTCTCATTGCACCTATCGCCTTTACCGCAAAAAGCTCTCCCTGCTGTGCCAGCAGCACGGCATCACCCTGAATCACCACGATGCACTCTCCGATGCGCTCGCCTGCGCCCAGTTGTTTTGGATGCACCTGAATAAATGAGAGATCAGTAAGGAGTGATGAGTGGGGGGTGAAGAAATCACCATTGTTCGATTATAGGGCAGTTTCTTGTGATCAATAATGTTTCCTTCGTACAGCGTGTAGCGTAAAGCGTACAGCGCTCACCCGTTCCTGCAATTTGTTAACTGTTGGTTAAAGCAACGCCCTTAGTGGGATGATTTCCATCAGTTTAATCACTTTTTAATCTCCTCCTAATCACGCAAAAGAGGAAGCATCTTATTTTCGGGGCAAAGCTCAGCAGCATCCTCCCTCCGACAGGGTGCAGCGGGTTTTCGCCCGGCTATCCGGACCGTATTGTATAACCGCTAAAATCAAATGTCTTCATGAAGAAGTATTCTTTCGTGGCCGCTGCCGCTGTCCTCCTCCTTAGTTCGTGTGTGAGTTCCAAAAAGATGAAACAAAAAGAGGCCGAGTACGACCGGCTGAACTCTTTCTATACCCAAGTGCAGAACGACCTGAAGGCCTGCCGCAGTGAGCAGGAATCCGAAGCGCGCGACCGTGCGGCCATGGAAGCCGAGATCGCCAGCCTCAATAAGCAGCTGGCCCTGGTACAAAACACCAGCAACACTATGGTCAACCAACTGAAGGACCTCTCGGTGATCTCCGGTGCCCAGGCCGAGAGCATCAAAAAGTCACTCGAGAACATCAACAGCAAGGATATTTACATCCAGGGCCTGCAGCGCGAAATGAGTCGCAAGGACTCGCTGAACATGGCCCTGGTCATGAACCTGAAAAGCGCTCTTAAGGACGTGAACGACGAGGATATAGAGATTAAGGTAGAGAAGGGCGTGGTGTTCGTGTCCATCTCCGACAAGCTGCTTTTTGCCAGCGGCTCCTGGAACGTAAACCCCAAAGCCATGGAAGTGCTGGGCAAGGTAGCCCTGGTGCTGAACAGTCGCCCCGAGATCGAATTTATGGTAGAAGGCCATACCGACAATGTGCCCATCAAAACGGGCGCCATTGCCGACAACTGGGACCTGAGTGCCAAGCGCGCCACTTCGGTAGTGCGTATCCTGCAGCAGCAGTATAACATCGACCCGCGCCGCATGACCGCCGGTGCCCGCAGCGAGTACGCACCCCTGCAGCCGAACGAGACCGCCTCGGGCAAGGCTGCCAACCGCCGTACCCGCATCGTGATCCTGCCGCAACTGGACCAGTTCTTCAAGTTGCTGGAAACGCCTGCCGGTGCAGCGGCAAGGCCGTAGGAATGAGTGGCGAGCGAGCAGGTGCCTGTAACGAAACAGGAATCATAATACCCAACCCCCGCTAGTGCTAAACTACCGGGGGTTTGGTATTATGACTCGCCGGCATGGAGGGCAACCGGTATGCACCAAACAACGATTGATTAGCGAATCATCATCTAAAATGGAGGAGTTGCCGGCAAAGTCATTGGGCATTAAGTCATTGGGTTATTCGGCGTTAAGCTGAGTTTACTCTGAGTCAAAGCCGAGTATAAGCTGAGTCCTATAGACTCGGGTCAAACTCGGATTAAACTCGGCTCAAACTCGGGACAACCCACCATGGCAAGAAGGGGAGGAGTGGCTTGCCAGGAA
>DASWYM010000052.1:0-4788 GCA_036404975.1 Chitinophagaceae bacterium | reverse complement strand
AGGTCATGCACGAGCCGTCGGTGATGAACACGTTGGGCACTTCGTGCAGCTGGTTCCATTCGTTCAGCACCGAGGTTTTGGGATCGCGGCCCATGCGGGCGGTGCCCATCTCGTGGTTGGCATTGCCGGGAAAGGACATGCTGCCCGATACGGAGGCGTTCTTGAAGCCGGCCGCCTCCAGCAATTCCAGGCCCGTGACCTTCATGTCTTCGTGCATGGCGCGCTCGTTGTCGCGGAAGGCGCAGTCGATGGCCACCAGGGGGCGGCCCCAGGGGTCTTTTTTCTCCCGGTTCAGGGTAATGCGGTTGTCGGCGTAGGGCAGGCATTCGCCAAAGCCCCACATACCCACCTGCCAGCTTCCGGGCTCACTGAGGGCTTCTTTGAGGGCGGCACCGATGGGGGCATCGCCAGCACCGGGGCTGCGGTGGGCATTGGCGCCGAATTGGTAGCCGCGCACAAAGCCGGGGTGCTGCTCGCGCACATTGCGGAAGCGCGGGATATAGAGGCTGGTAGGACGGCGGCCGTAGTAGTAGCGGTCCTCGAAGCCCTCCACGGGCGCCCAGAACGACAGCCCCTTGTGGTGGTCCATCAGGTTGCGGCCCACCTGGTCGCTGCCATTGCCCAGGCCATTGGGAAAGCGAGACGAAGTAGAGTGGAGCAGGATAGCCGTCGTGGCTACGGTGGAGGCGTTGAGGAAGATAAGGGGCGCATAGAATTCCTGCACCTGCTTCGTTTGTGTATCGATCACCTCCACCCCGCTGGCGCGGCCCTTTTGCTCGTCGTAGAGCACGCGGTTCACCAGCGCGTGGGGGCGCACGGTGAGGTTGCCCGTGGCATAGGCGGCGGGTATGGTGCTGGCGTTGGTGCTGAAGTAAGCGCCCCAGGGGCAGCCGCGGTGGCAGAGGTCGCGCGCCTGGCATTGGCCCCGGCCTTTGACGGGTTGGGTCAGGTTGGCGGTGCGGCCCATGATCACACGGCGGTCGGCAAAGGTCTTCTCCACCTTTTCCTTGAAATGCTGCTCCACGCAGTTCATTTCGAAGGGGGGCTGGAACTGCCCGTCGGGGATGACGTCGATGCCGTCGCGGGCCCCGCTCACACCGATAAAGGTCTCCACATAGTCGTACCAGGGGGCCAGGTCCTTATAGCGGAGGGGCCAGTCGATGCCATGGCCGTCGCGGGCGGGGGCTTCAAAGTCCAGGTCGCTCCAGCGGTAGACGGCCCGGGCCCACAGGAGCGAGCGGCCGCCGACGATATCGCCGCGTATCCAGTCGAAGCGTTTGATCTCTTCGTAGGGGTTCTCGCCGTCGTTGATATAGAAATGCTTGTTGTCTTCGCGGTAGGAATAGTGGCGGCTTTGCACAAAGGCCTGCCGGCGATCTTCTTCGGTGAGGGCCATGCGGTGGGGGAACTCCCAGGGGGCTTTGGTGGCGGTGGGATAGTCGCCGTGTTGCACGTTGCGGCCCCTGTCGAGGAGCAGTACTTTGAGGCCCTTCTCGCACAATTCCTTGGCGGCCCAGCCCCCGCTGATGCCGGAGCCTACTACAATGGCGTCGTAGGTGTTTTGTACTACAGCTTTCGTGTTCAGATGGGGAGTATCGCCGGGCATGAAGAAGTTTATAGTTTTTAGTTTTCAGTTTATAGTGGTTGCTACCACACAACAAACTGATTACTGGTGCTTTAGAATATTGTTGGATGCCGTTCTAAGATAACTACAAACTATAAACTGAAAACTATAAACTGGCAAAATGCTTTTTCATGGCCTTCGGGTAATGGGCAAAGGCGATTTCGGGTTCGGGCAGCGCCGGGTGCCACATCTTTTCCCATTCAAAGCTGTAATAGCCTTTGTAGCCGCCGCGGTGCAGGGCATCGATCGCTTCGAAGATGGGTACTTCACCTTCGCCTAGGAAGGTGTACTTCGGCTTGCCGTCCACCAGCTTCGCATCTTTGATGTGGATGTGGCGGATGTAGTTCTTCAGTTTCCGGTAGGCCTCTGCCGGTGGCTCCTTGGTGACGGTCCACATATTGGCGACATCCCATACGAGGGCTACCTGCGGGTGTGCGGTTGACTGCATGATCTCCGCCAGGTCGGCGATCTTCACCACCTCGCCGTGGGTTTCCATCAGTACGGTTACCTTCTTGCCCCGTGCATAGTCACCCAGTTCCTTCAGTCCCTTTACGATCAGGTCCATAGTGGTGCGCTTTTCCTGCTCTTTGGGAAAGTTGTTCGGGAACACCCGCACATAGGGGCAATTGATCTGCGCGGCCAGGTCGATAAAGCGGCGGGCTTCGGTGAGGTTCTTTTCGCGTTCGGCGCCTTCAGGGAGGTGCAGGTTGGCCGAGGAGCCTAGCCCCACAAACGACAGGCCTCTCTGCTTCATTAAGGCCATAGCCTGCTTCCTTGCTTCGGCGGTGGCGAACTCGGGGCATTGCGTCAGGTCCATCTGGCGCTGCAGGCCGCGTACTTCGATGCCTTTGTAGCCATGCTGCGCGGCAAAGGAAGTGATCTGGTCAAAGGTCCAGTCGGGGCAGCCAAGGGTGGAGAAGGCCAACAGGGGTAGCTTCCTGCCGGAGGCAAAAGCGTTGCCGGCCACTAAGGAAGCAAGCAGGACGGCCGATGATTGTAAAAACTCTTTGCGTGACAGGTGGGGCATATCAGGGATAATGAATGAGTGTAGCCTAAGATACAACAAGGCCGCCTAGGGAAATAGTTTTTCTACCCGCTGGAGAAAGGCGATGGCAGCCGGGGAAAACCGGGCAGGCTTCTGCGCATCGATTTGAGCGGCTTTATTGTAGATGTACAAAAAGGCAAAGGGGTTACGGATGTTGTTCAACAGCTCGGGCAGGTAGCCGTTGCGCTCGATGACCAGCGCCATATGCTGGCCCGGGGTATGGCCGCCCCGGCTCATAAAGGAGCGCAGCTGTGCCGGCTTATTTGGAGCCGTGGCCAGGCGCTCCAGTTCGGTATTCAGCTTAACGATCATGCTATCCGACTCCTGCAGGCTTTTTTCCATCAGGGGACGGTAGATGGTATCGTTTGCCGATAGCTGGAAATGCTTCTTATCGATAAGATCGGCCACCCCTTCGCGCAGCAGGCTGTTGGCTACTATGGTTATGCCTGCATAGCGGGCCTGGTCGGCGGTCATTGACTTATAGGAGGTTTCGCTGCCCAGTAGAATGTGGTGCAGTTCGTGGGCGCCGATATACACGGTGCGCTTCGGGAAAAACCGTGCCTCCATGGTTGTATTGATATAGAGGGTGTCGTTTAAAGCCCTTGAATCCAAGGCCAGCGGTCCTATATAGTAAACCACAAGGTTCTTCACCTTCTTCTGCCTGTCGGCAGGTAGGTAGCGGTAGGCCAGCCCATACATGCTGTCCAATAACCCACCTTCCTTTACAAAGGCAAGGTGCTCTTTGATGGCCGCCTCGTGGTCATGCGTATAAAGGATGTTCTCCAGGATAAAGTTCACCTGGGTGTTTTGCAGTTGCCCGCGCTTGCTGGGCATGTACACCAGTTGGATCAAACTTTTTAAGGTATCGCGGAAGCTTTCTCCTCTCCTGTAACCTTTCAGGACCAGCTGGTTGCCGGTCTGCTCAAAAAAGGCCTGCCATACCTGGGGTGCAGGGTCCTTGTCCTGCTTCAGCGTTTCTACAATTTCAAAGTAGGATTCGATGGAGGTGGTGTTAACCTGGGCCAGGGCCGTAGTGGAGGCCAGCAGGGAGCTAATGAAGAGGCAAAGAAAGCGGTGTTTCATATCCATGCAGCGAGGGAGTAAATATAACATGCCTGTATGGCAATGCCGCTTCCTGTATCCTGCGCAGGAACCGCTCAACCCTTTATGCTCCGGCGGCGCTGTCGCTGCGGAAGTCCCAGGCACCTTTGCGCAGGTTGATGCCGTGCTCTACCCAGCACTTGAGGCAGGCGAGGAAGTTGGCCCAGCCCTCGGTGTTGCCCTTTAACCAGTTGATGCCGGCTTCGTTGTTCTCCATGCTTTTCTCGGAAATGGCTACGATGGTGGAGTTGTTGGGCGCGGGTGTGAGGGTGATTTCCACCAGCAGCTCGCGGCCGTCTTCGGCGGGCCAGTACCAGGAAATGTATTGGTCCTGTTCCACCGTATCCACGCGGACCGGCACCTCGATGGTAAACTCGGGGAACATCCAGGTAAGCTGGGCGCCCTCTTCCATGCGGCCCGTACTTTTGGAGATAAAGTAGTTCGTCATCTTCGCAGGGTCTACGATGGCTTCGAACACTTCGTGCGCGGGCTTCTGGATTTGGAGGGCTACGTTTATTTCGAGGGGTTGACTGGACATACGCGATCAATTAAAGAGCGAAGATAGGAGATCGTTTACAGAGCGGGTTTATGGCCTGAAGTTCATTATGGCCTGTTGCTTTCTTCACGACGGGTACCCGCGAAGGAGTTCTCAAAGCTATGGAGCGTACCGCGGGGACCCGTCGGTGAAGGAAATGACATATACTTTACTGGTCACCATCACCCCGATTGCAACAAGCATAGATCCCTCACTGCGTTCGGGATGACAAAGTAAGAGGGTTTACAGACCACCGGCACCCCGGTACTGTAGGTTTCAAGAGCAGAACACAGAATGGTAGTATTATTCTGTCAGAACCAGGTCGCAATTGATCTCCACTTCGTCGATGGTGGCGCCCATGCTTTTGTAGAAGTCGATGGCGTTCGTGTTCCATTTCGATACCTGCCAGCGCACCTTGCGGCAGCGCTCCTGCCGGGCCAGTTCCATAACGGATTGCAATAGTCTTTTGCCGGTGCCTCTTTT
>DASWYM010000051.1:0-6295 GCA_036404975.1 Chitinophagaceae bacterium | reverse complement strand
ATTCCCCCGGTGATGGAGGTCACCAGCATTTGTGCTTCCATGCCATTGGCAAGCCCCACAGCCAGCGCCGTTACAATAAGGGAAACATAAGCGTTGAGCTTAATTACAGTAATAAGGAGGAGCAACAGGACAATGCCGGCCAGCAGGATGATTACAGACATATAGCTTAGTGCCCGTAATTTAAACAGAAAGAGGAGAATAATATAGGGCCGACAATAATAGGGGTATGATTCCGACCACCAGTCCCACATGGCAAAGGAGCGCGGCCGGCAAGCTCTTCCATGCGCACCGGATTGAGGCTGTAAACCTGACCATAATCAGTCTTTTACCTGCACAATGATTAACGATCACTGAGCAAAATATTTCGTAACTTTAATAGAAAGGATTCCGGATTTCCTAGTTCAGCACCAGACTAACCCCGGGATCATGGCTTTAACCCTCCCCTGTTGCCAACCCGTTTCCCTGGAAAATTGCCAGCCAATTAACTGCACTAATTGGATTATTTGCCGGGACATTATTGAACTTTTAAATATAAAGGCATATGAAAGGTAAATCTGCCATGATGTTCACAACGTCTGCATGGATTGTCCTCAGTATTGCAGCAGCTATTGCGGCAGTGTTCCTGTACAGGGCCATTGACAGTCCGTGGGCATTGGAAAACCACATGACCATCGTGATTACTGTCATTTTCTTTATCGCTGCCTCCATTGCAGTGGTAAGCGGCTTTAATGCAGCCACGGGCAACAAGCATGCTACAGGGCATGAATAACGGTACCGTACGCCCGGACTTTTACACGGGGCGTAGCTGAAGCTGGACAGTTTGCAGGGCAAAGCACCTCCCTTTGTCCACAGGAGCATTTTGTGTGGCAATCCATATATACCGACAAAGGATCGCTGATCCATTTAACGGATCAGTTTAACCGCGCCTCTACACTTCCATGTGCCCCACGATCCTACCGGTTTTCGTTGTACACGTCCAATCTCCTCTTTCAGACCATACAGGCAAACACCAAGCATGTAAGGTTCGCCAGACGTTCATGCTGATCTGGAAAGCAAAGACACTCTACTGCTTTATGGCCAGTATGCTGTTAGCGCAATAGAAAAGCCCCTGCAGTACAGGGGCTGTGCCAGGAATATACTATGATTCTTTCTCCAGGAATAATAATGTTCTCTCCTTAGGCATAGATATTCACCTCGGAGCCGTAGGTAACGGCCACTGCATCCTCCGGGGCTATTTCCCACACGAGTGAAGAGGCGCCCAGGATCGCTGCATCGGCTTCCTTCAGTTCACTGAACACCAGCTTTACCTTGTTCTGGAAGATAGGCAGCAGGTTACGCTCCATGTGCTCGCGGGTAGGCTGCATAATCAGGTCGCCCGCCTTGATAACCCCGCCGAACAGCACGATGGCCTCGGGTGAGGAGAACATGATAAAGTTAGCCAGGGCTTCGCCCAGCACTTGCCCGGTGAAGCGGTATACTTCCTTTGCCAGAGGGTCGCCGCTCATGGCGCATTGATATACTACCCTGGATGTGATCTCAGAGGGAATATACTGGTGCAACAGGCTCTTTTCTTTAGTATTAGCCAGCATCTCCTTGGCTGTCAGCACGATACCGGTGGCCGAGCAGTAGGCTTCCAGCGAGCCGCAAAGGCCGGTAGCCCAGTGCTTGCGCCCGCCGGGACGGATGATGGTGTGTCCCAGTTCGCCGGCAAAGCCGTCGTGGCCGCACACCAGCTTGCCATTGGCTACAATACCGGAGCCCACCCCGGTACCCAGGGTGATCACGATAAAGTCCTTCATGCCGATGGCGGCACCATAGTTCATTTCACCCACCGCAGCCGCATTGGCATCATTGGTGAGGCCGCAAGGCAGGCCAAAGCGCTCCGATACAAGCCGGGCGAGGGGCACGATACCTTTCCATTGCAGGTTGGGCGCATACTCGATGGTGCCCGTATAATAATTCCCGTTGGGCGCCCCGATACCAATGCCCCGAATATTGTATTGCTCGGAGAGCTCCCGGATCAGGGGAGCGAGCACCCCGTACAAGGCTTCAATAAATAATTCTACAGTGGGATAGGCATCCGTGCGGAGTTCGCCTTTGCGGAGGATCTCACCCCGGTGGTTGACAATGCCGTACTTTGTATTGGTGCCACCAATATCAATTCCAATGGCTAATTCGGTTAGATGTTGCATAGTACTGACTTTAAGGTAGTGTCCGGGCAAATGGAATAACAGTGATGCGCACACAAGTCGGGATTTGCAGAAAAGGCTACCCTGTTTTACGGCACGCGTCTCTCCTGCCTGATAGTAAAGTACACACCAGCACGCAAAGGTATTGCTTTGCGGAACTAAAGTTTTATGAGCCTGATCATAAAGGAGGTTAGGCTAAGTTAATTGTAGCCCTATTCAAACAGGGAGGCCTGCACCGGGCGGGGTGCGGCTACGGGAATGGTGCCCCGGTCGATGATTTCAGCAGTTCCTCTAATGGCATATACAGCCGTTTCCTCGTGGCGCGAAGCGACGATGACCTCTACCCCGCCGGCATGCTGCCGAAACAGCTGGTGCACCAGCTTGGGACAGTTGTTGTCTTGCGAGAGGTGCGACAGGATTAGGTGACTCATGTAAGATGGCTTATGGGTAGTAAAGAACTCCAGCGCCTGGGTATTGGAAAGGTGGCCATGGCCGCCGCGGATGCGGGTCTTCAGGTAATAGGGGTAGCGGCCCTTTTCCAGCATTTCTACGTCGTAGTTCGACTCCAGGAAAGCGGCATGGCACTGCCGGAAATGATAGGTCAGCTGCTCGCAGGGCGCACCTATATCGGTAAACACCCCTACCCTAATTTCGTTATAGCCCACTACGAAAGAGTGTGGCTCAGAGGCATCATGCAGCTTCGGAAATGCAGTTACTACCAGGCCGCCGATACTTACAGGCGCCTGTGAGGCAAAGTTGTAGATCAGGCTTTTGGGCAGGCGAAACCGGCAGCCCCTGAGCGTTCCGGGCGTAATATATACCGGCAGGTTGTACTTCTGCGCCAGCACAGGTATCCCCCTTACGTGGTCAGTATGCTCATGAGAGACAAAGATGGCCTTCACGGTACTCATAGACAGCCCCAGGCGCTTCATGCGCGTTTCAGTCTCGCGACACGATATACCGGCATCCACCAGCACCGCCTCCTGGCTGTTACCAACGTAATAGCAGTTGCCGTTACTTCCCGAGTTCAGTGAAGAGATAAAGAGGGCCATCAGGCTGCAAAGAAACTGGAAGTTTGGCCAAAACTTAAAAACAGAGCTTTATTTCCGCGCTATTTAACAATTCCGGCCCCGAAATCCTTCTTTACTGCCTCTAAGTAATTGTGATCCTAAACCTCTTTCGATCCTTAATCTCTTTCTGTAAGAGCCTCCTTACGCTGCTGCTCGGCGGCCGCTTCATTGTCTATTGTTTCATCGCTGCCGTAGGTTTCACTCGTATGATCAAAGTGAACGTTCTGCTCCTGCTCGTGCCCTTCTTGCCGGGTAGTCTCCTGGCTATCCGTTCCGGGTTTTTTATCCTTATCGTTTTTCATGATCACATTTTGGGTAAACACTGAAAAATTAAGGCCAGCTTAAAATACAACAGCATCTAATTTAGGCAGCACAACAATATGTTCTTTCCCGCCGCTACAACTTATTCAATGTATGGCTTTTATCACGTGTTAATCTTCTAAGAGCCTGAACATCAATAGATCAACCAAAACTAACCACACCGTAGCCCACGGGGAAGTGCATTGACCTGTCTGGCCTGCCTTATTCACGGAATGTTTAACTAAAAACCTGTAAACGGCCTTTAACTACTATAACATATTACAAATAATTTACTGGCATTGTTCTTTCCTCCTGAATAAGTAACAACATTATAAACCAAACGCAACATATAATCATGAAACACAATAAAACAAATGAAAAAGGCAGGACTCCCGGTTTATACCCTGTTTCTGTCGCACGACAACAGGAGGAAAAAGGTACCCGGGAAAGGTCGGACATAACCAGGGAAGATAAAGACCGGCACAACAGCAACGGGAAGGACTCCCGGTCTGGCGGAGGCCAAAATAACCCGACAGCCGTTGCGGGCAGAACTAGTGCTATGGAAAGAGAAAGGCGGGGCGGCAGGGCTTCCTTTGGCGGCTACCAGGGTTTATAAAACCACTTTAAAAAGAGGATTAAAGCACGTTAAATCTTATTTTCTCACCACCTGTTCCGTGCCCCAACCGCCCTTCATCCGCTCCTTGTAGCAGCGGTTAAGGAGCGGTTCAGCAACGGTTCAGGTACGGTTCAACAGCGGTTCAATAAGGGAGGAGAATGTGTTGCGGGAAGCAGAAAATCACCTTAGAAAGGACTTCGCCAAGCAATCTGCCAGCTCTAAGAAATTCTCCCGAATATGGGATGGGTGAATTTTGATTGCAAAAGAGAAGGATTTAAGGTGAAACGGGCAATAAAAAAGCCCCTGGTAGTGTCCAGGGGCTTTTTCTGTGGAGGCGACCGGAATCGAACCGGTGTCCAAACATGACATTCAAAAGCTTTCTACATGCTTATTCCGGAATTAGTTGTCGGGAGCCTACAGGAACCGGACAAACCGATAGTCTCCTTAGCTGGATGGTCTTAAGCAACGGTCACAGCCTTCCGTTACAGCAGCCTGGTTTCTTTTTGATTAGGCGGAGGAGCTTGGTACAGGCAGACCCGCTTCCTCGGCTATAATGGGTGCGCTAATTACTAATTAGGCAGCCATGGCATACTGTGTATTGCCATTTGTGTTTCGAATATTCAGATTTACGAGCTAATTATACAACGCTCGGCATGCTTACACCTTCAAAGATCTATGCTGTCAAAACCAAACGCCCCCATTACTGGGTCTGTTGGAAACAGTTTACAAATTTACGCAATCCCAGCCGTACTTCCGCTTATAGCTTTATTAATAAATGGATCAGGAAGTGTTAAAACCCGTGGGCAACTAAGAAGAAGCCCCCGGCGTGGTACGTCGCGGGGGCTTCACTATCGTTATCTTCTTACTTGAAGAGTCGCCAGATATCTAATCCAAAGGCGTAGAGCATCAGGCCGAGCAGCAGGATCATACCCACCATCTGGGCGTACTCGATAAATTTGTCGCTGGGCTTGTGGCCGGTGATCATTTCGTAGATGGTAAACAGCGCGTGGCCGCCATCCAGCGCCGGTATGGGCAGGATGTTCATAAAGGCCAGGATGATGGAGAATAGGGCCGTCATGGTCCAGAAGCGCTGCCAGTCCCACGAGCCGCCAAAGGTTTTCCCAATGGAGATGACGCTGCCGAGGTTATCGGACACTTTGTGCTCCTTAGAAGTAAACAGTAGGCGGATACCGGTGATATAATCCCTCAGGCGGTCGACCCCGTAGTTGATGCCGGCCGGGATGGCCTGGGCAAAGGAGTAATCGATCTTTTCGGTTCCCAGCAAGGTAGCAGGTCCCACCGGGAAGAAGCCGATCTTGCCATCTTCGCCGATCTTTACACCAATATGGGCGGTATCGGCGCCGCCTCTTAAAACTGCCAGGTCGACAACTTTATTCTTGTACTGCTCTTTTACCTGCTCATACTCGTGGTAATACAGGAAAGGCTGGTTGTTGATAGCCACCAGTTGGTCGCCCTTCTGCAGCTGACCGGAAGTGTACTGCACCTTAGTCGATACCGAATCGACAATAACAGGAATACGGGGCGCAACAAAGCCCTGGAACTGGCTGCGGCCCAGTGAGCTGATAAAGCCCTTGGGGATGCGGATCACAGAATCCCTGCTTGCCCTTTTCACGGTGATGGTACCACCCTCGCTCAGCATCAGTTCCTTGGGCAGGGTGTTCATATACCGGATCGGCCTATCGTTCACGGCCGTAATAAGATCGCCGTCCTGCAGGCCTATAGAGTGAGCCATAGAGTCAGTAGCCAGGCCGTACTTCAGGTTCTGCACGGGTAGCTTTTCCTCGCCCCATACAAACAAGATCATGGCGAAGAGCACCAGGGCCAGGATAAAGTTGACGATCACCCCGCCGAGCATAATGATCAGGCGCTGCCAGGCCGGCTTGGCACGGAACTCCCAGGGCTGTGCCGGTTGCTTTAGCTGCTCTTTGTCCATGCTCTCGTCGATCATGCCCGAGATCTTTACATAGCCGCCAAGGGGGACCCATCCCAGTCCATATTCGGTTTCACCCACCTGCTTTTTCCACAGCGAGAACCATGGATTAAAGAACAGGTAAAACTTCTCAACGCGGCAACCAAACCATTTGGCCGGCAGGAAGTGC
>DASWYM010000050.1:0-12916 GCA_036404975.1 Chitinophagaceae bacterium | reverse complement strand
GCGCAGCGCCTCTGCACGTTCTGCCGGATCTGCAATGTCCTTCAGCTTCTTGTTGTACAGGATCTCGATGGCCCCCTTGGCTCCCATCACGGCTACCTCGGCCGATGGCCAGGTGTAGTTGATGTCGCCACGCAGGTGCTTGGAGCTCATCACGCAATAGGCACCGCCATAGGCTTTGCGCAGGATGATGGTCACTTTGGGCACTGTAGCTTCGCCATAGGCATAGAGCAGCTTGGCCCCGTGGGTGATAATACCGCCATACTCCTGCACGGTTCCGGGCATAAAGCCGGGCACATCCACCAGGGTAAGGATCGGTATATTAAAGGCGTCGCAGAAGCGCACGAAGCGGGCAGCCTTGCGCGAAGCATTGATGTCGAGCACGCCGGCCAGGTAGTTGGGCTGGTTGGCCACAATGCCTACTGAGCGGCCGTCGAAGCGGGCAAAACCGGTGACGATATTAGGGGCAAAGTGGCGGGCCACTTCCATAAACTCCGTGTTATCGGCAATGGCGTGGATCACTTCCTTCACATCATACGGCTTGTTGGGATTGTCGGGAATGATCGTATTGAGCGACTCTTCCAACCGGTCGATAGGGTCGGTGCAGGTCAGCATGGGAGGATCTTCGAGGTTGTTCTGTGGCAGGTAGCTCAGCAGCTTGCGGATCAGCATGATGCCTTCCTCTTCGTTTTCGGCCACAAAGTGCGACACACCTGACTTGGTACTGTGTACCAGGGCACCACCCAGCTGGTCATCAGTCACCACTTCGTTGGTCACGGTCTGCACAACTTTAGGACCGGTAACAAACATGTAGCTGTTCGATTTCGACATCACGATAAAGTCGGTCAGGGCCGGGCTGTACACCGCACCACCGGCACAGGGGCCAAAGATGGCGGAGAGCTGCGGCACTACCCCGGAGGCCAGGATGTTGCGCTCGAAGATCTCGGCATAACCCGACAGGCTCTGCACGCCTTCCTGGATACGGGCGCCACCGGAGTCATTAATGCCGATAACGGGCGCGCCCATTTTCATGGCCTGGTCCATCACTTTGCAGATCTTGCGGGCAAAGGTTTCGCTCAGCGAACCGCCGAATACGGTAAAGTCCTGAGAGTAAACATACACCAGCCGGCCGTCGATGGTGCCGTAGCCGGTGATCACCCCGTCGCTGAGGTACTTCTCTTTATCCAGGCCAAAGTCGCGGCAGCGGTGCGATACGAACATATCGAACTCTTCGAAGCTACCCTCATCGAGCAGCAGTTCGATGCGCTCCCGCGCGGTCAGCTTGCCTTTCTTGTGCTGGGCTTCGATGCGCTGTTGTCCGCCACCGAGCTTTGCTTCTTCCCTTTTGTCAAGGAGCAACTGTAATTTTTCTTCTGATGACATGTGCTTGTACGTTAGTGGTTTTATAATGAAGGACATGAAGCATCCGGCCGGCAATATGCCGGTACTGTTCCACTCCAGGCCTTGTTGAAGCGTTATGGTCTTGGCTAAAAATCGCTGTTGGTTAGCAGGCTATCAGGTGTCTACGAGGTAAATAACAGGTCTATTGGCATTTTTCGCTGATAGCCGCATCTGTTCTGTTACTTCTAACTCCATTTAATTAATACTTTTGACAAGTCATTCGCTTTTTACGTAAAATAATGCGCTGCGAATTGGCGTGTAAACTTACCACCACCCTACCAAGCGAATCAATGACCGTCGTCATCCATTTTTATAATTGCTATTGGATATGGGACTAACTTTTAGGAAAAATAGATTCGAAGTAAATCAGTATATAGATGGCGTTCTGGCTGGCGACCGCATGATGCTCAGCAAGGCCATCACGCTGGTGGAAAGCCGCCTGCCCTCCGACAACGAACTGGCCGAAGCCGTACTCGAGGGACTCCTCCCCCATACCGGCCGCTCGCTCCGCATCGGCATCACCGGCGTGCCGGGCGCCGGCAAAAGCACTTTTATCGAGAGCTTTGGCACTCACCTCACCTCGACCGGCAAGCGCATCGCGGTGCTCACGGTGGACCCCTCCAGCCAACGCTCCCAGGGCAGCATCCTGGGCGATAAGACGCGCATGGAAACCCTGGCCAACGACCCGCTTGCATTTGTGCGCCCTTCGGCATCGGGGGATACTTTGGGAGGCCTGCACTCCAAAACCCGCGAGACGATGCTGTTGTGCGAGGCCAGCGGTTTTGAGATCATCATCATCGAAACGGTAGGAGTCGGACAGAGCGAAATCAGCGTGAAAGGAATTGTTGATTTCTTTCTTTTGCTCATGATTGCCGGCGCCGGCGACGAGCTGCAGGGCATTAAGCGGGGCATCATGGAAATGGCCGACGGCATCGCCATCAATAAAGCCGACGGCGACAACATCCGTCGCAGCCAGCTGGCCCAGCGCGAGTACCAGAATGCCCTGCACCTGTTTCCGCCCTCCGGCAGCGGCTGGTACCCTCGCGTGCTCACCTGCTCGGCCGCCGAAAGCAAGGGCATCCAGGAGATCTGGGCCATGATCTGCGAACACCAGCTGATGCTGAAAAACAATGGCCTGTTCTTCAGCAACCGGCAGCTGCAGGCCCGTCAATGGATGTACGAAGTGATCGACTATCACCTGCGCGCTCAGTTCTTCAGCCACGGCGCTGTAAGCAAGTCATTGCTGTTTATGGAAGAACAGGTGGAAAGTGGGAAGCTGCCTGCCATTGCAGCCGCACGGAAGTTGCTGAACGCCTTCCGGGAGAAAGAATAAGCAGACAAGAAACACGCAAGGATTACGGGCAGATAGTACGTGTGCCAACTAGGTTAAGTATACCTACCGCCTTTTGGCATTTGCCACTACTAGCATGCACACCACGCACACCACCGCGGCAGATACCCATATAATAGTGATCCAGCGGCTGCGGATAAAAAAGCTCAGTACGACAGCACCGATCATGATCCACATGGCGATGCGGGCTATGGTTGCAGCGGCGTTCATGAGTCACCTGGTTTTGTGGCAGTCTCCCCTCCGCGGCGTTGTCCGGACGTCCAGTACAAAGGGATAGACCAAAGAGTAATATTACTGATTATTGGCCGGATTTGTGCCGCCACCAGCCCCTGTCGCCACCGCCACCTGACGGTAAACAGCCCTGGCCCTAACCGCCATCATACAAAATGGTGCGGTGGCGCAGTAGATTCATTCCATAAAGTTGTCACTGTCATGAAAGAAATCAAACCTGGTCCTGGATTTACCATCTTCATGCTCTTCTTTGGCCTTGCCCTCGTAGATGCCATCCAGATACAGGACTGGATCAAGGTAGGCTTCTGGCTGCTCATCGGCGCCGTGTTCCTGCTGGCCGACTCCCGCGGCAAGCAAAAAGGCACCGGGTAACCCCTCTACCGCCCCGGCACCACACCAGACATCCTGCTACTGAATCTCAAGCCTTGAAAGTAGAAGGCTGGATTACTTCCCAAAGAATAAGCCCTTCTCGCCATCTCATACTTTTTAGGTAACAAGGCTGTTGCCTTCTTCCTCATCTGTGTAATCATAAAATATCCTCCATCTGCGATACTAAAAGGCCCCTATAGAAATAGGAGCCGTCTCTTTGAATACAAAAACAAAATCGTCAGGCTTACACCTCCGGTGACCGTTCAACAGCCTCAAACTTTTGCACTACGCGCGCAAAATGTTCCGCCCGCGCCAGGTAGTACACCAGGTTGTTCTTCATCACCTGCAGCACCAGCAGGTCTTCTTCCAGCCTTAATATCTTATAACAGAGTTCCTTATTAACCGTGATGAAAGCCTCACTCCCATCTTCGGATTGAGAGAGGTCCCATTTTCGCTTGCGGGAGTCAGTTTTTGCTTCCGCACCTTCGTGCACGCTGTAGTGAAAACGCCCATCGCGGGCAAAGTGGTATTTGTAGTAGCGCTTATCCGTGGGTACGCGGCGTCCGTCCAGTTCCATCAGGAACGTGATCCAAAGCCCATAGAGGTCTTCTTTATTGATTGGTTGCACAATACAGGTTTAAGGGGTCAAATCGAACGCCCTCGAAAAGCAAAAACTATTCCGGTCAAATGAATGTTCCTCCCTAGTTTGGTTATTGTGGATAAAAAAAGGCCCCTATAGGAATACAGGGGCCGTGTGGTTTATGATTTCAAAACCACGGTATGATAAGTTGAATGAATTCCAAAGCGGGAGCCCGGTGTCCTTAACCCGGCCGCACCAGTTTTCCCGCCAGGTCCTGGATCTCGCGGAGGCGGTCGTAGTTTACCGAATACAGGATGTTGCGCCCCTGTCGCTCTTCCTCCAGGAAACCGGCCGCTTTCAGGGCGGCTATATGCTGCGAAACCAAGGGCTGCACGAGCTTTAAATTTCGATGCAGTTCGGTAACGCGCATTTTCTGGTCCTGGTGAATGGTCCACAATAATTTCTGGCGCACGGGATGATTAACAGCCCTGATAATGAGGGCAGCTTTCTTGATGACAATAGGGTCCAGGGGCAATTCAGGGCTTGAATTGCCTGGTGGGGTAGGCACTGCTCGAGGCATGTGTTTAGGAGTTAGGGTTGCTTAAAGATAGTTTTTAATATGGTATTCTTTAAGAAATGAGGGGAAAAACTTATAATACCCATCCCCGCATTGCCGGCTGAAGCCCTAAGTACAGTTCCTCCATGTGTGCCTGGAATCCTTTAAGCCCGGTAAATGGGACAACTCCTGGACTGCGGCTATAGCCTGCTTTCCTTCATGGATAGCCGGTCCATACTCCCTATTTGACGGGTATCTGACCAGTATTAGATCAGTATCTATATAGATACTGGTTATATACTGGTCAGATACTGGTTTGATACTGGTCGGATACTGGTCATCTATGCCTGGACCCTGAAGGAAAAGAGTAAATGATGCCTCCCACAAGACACAAAAAAAGGAGCCAAAGCTCCTTTTTAATACCTGTAAGTCAGTTGTTGCTGTAGGCGACCCAAAGCTCGCAGCTCGCAGCTGATAGCTCGCAGCTCCTACATAATCACCTTAGTGAGCAAAAAAAGCACCCCGTATGTGACCGTTATGATGAACACGCCCTTGGCCGTCTGGTATCGTTCGCTGTTGATATAAAGGGTAAAGAGTCCGATGTTGCCCACCAGGCACCAGGCGCTCACAAACGTCATCAGGCGGCTCTCCTGTCCCAGGAGTTCGAAGAACTCGCCCAGCCCGTAGGCGCTGAACCGGATGCCATAGATAACAAAGAGCACCAGGAGCGGCACAATCAGTCCGAGGGCGAGGCCCAGCTGCAGGTTATCCTTCTTGAGAAACAAAGTTCCAGTCTTTTTCAAGTCGTTCTTTCAGTTTATAGTGAGTTAAATCGAACTGCACGGGCACCACGCTCACGTAGTTGTTGGCCAGGGCCCATACGTCGGTATCGGTGCCTTCGTCGAAGTTAACGAACTCACCGGTAAGCCAGTAATATTTGCGGCCGTGCGGGTCGATGCGTTCCAGGAAGTCCTCTTCGTATTTGGCATAGGCCTGCCGGCAGATCTTCACGCCCTTGATCTCCTCGGGTTTGGCGATGGGAAAGTTCACGTTCAGCACCGTGTGCTTTTCATTGTCCGATCGCAGCATCTGCTCCACGATAAGGCGAGCGTACTGGCGGGCGGCTGTAAAGTCGGCGTCGATGGCGTAGTCGAGCAGCGAGAAGCCCACCGAAGGAATGCTTTCGATGGCGGCCTCCACGGCGGCCGACATGGTGCCGGAGTAAATGACGTTGATGCTGTGGTTGGCACCGTGGTTGATGCCGGAGATGCAGATATCGGGCTTTTGGTGCAGGATCTTATCCACAGCCAGTTTGACGCAGTCGACCGGGGTGCCGGTGCACTGCCAGGCTTCGATGTCTTCAAAGATGTTCACTTTGTGCAGGCGCAGGGGTACACCAATGGTGATCGCATGTCCCATACCGCTCTGGGCCTTGTCGGGGGCCACCACCACCACCTTGCCGAGGTCCTTTACCGCTTCTACTAAGTTGCGTATGCCGGGGGCTGTAATTCCATCGTCGTTGGTCACCAGAATAACGGGCTCTCTTTTCTTGTTCGTCATCCAAAAGGGTTTTATTGGGGTAAAATTCCTGCATTTTTTATGCCCTTCCAAATAAGGCATTTTGTGGGTCTAAATAAATTAGTATTTTGCAGCTAAATATATTAGCGATATGTCAACCGCCAATAAAAACATGAAATACCTGCGCAAGCTTCGGGGCTGGACGCAGGAGGAGTTTGCCCAAAAGCTACGCATCAAGCGGTCGCTGCTGGGGGCCTACGAAGAAGAGCGTGCCGAGCCGCGCATTGATGTGCTGGAAATCGTGGCCGATATGTTTAAGCTCACCCTCGACGACCTGCTGCGCAAGGACCTGAGCGAATCGAAGACCAGCTACATATCGAAGCGCCGCGCCCAGAAGATGGCGGCTGGCCGCGGCGACATTCCCTTTGTGCCGGTAAAGGCCGCGGCCGGGTACCTGGCAGGCTATTCCGATCCCGAATTTATCGACGAGCTGAACACCTTTACCCTGCCGATGCTCTCCGGTGGCGACTACCGCGCCTTCGAGATCGTGGGCGACTCGATGATGCCCACCCCCAGCGGGTCGGTGATCGTGGGGGAGCGGGTGAACAGCCTGGAAGAACTGAAGAACAGCAATACCTATATCGTGGTGTCCAAAACCGAAGGCATCGTCTACAAGCGTATCATGAAGAGCAACCGGCAGAAAAACAAATATACCCTGGTGAGCGACAACCCGGCCTACCAGCCCTATAGCGTTAACGCCGAGGACATTGTGGAGGTGTGGCAGGCCCAGATGGTCATTTCGCGCGCCAACACCCAGCAGCGGTGGGACGTAGGGCAGCTGGCCAGCCTCGTGAACAACCTGCAGCAACAGGTGACGACGCTGAAAAAACGGATCAATTAGACCCGGAGCATAAAAAATAAGTGCAAGGCAGTATATCTATATACTATTTCTCTATTATTTTTACTGCCACCGAAAACTATCTGAATGCTCATGAGGTTGCTGCCTGCACTTATCTTAATCCTATTCTGTACCGCTAGCCGCGCCCAGAAAACGCTTCCCGCAATAAAGACACCCACCGCTCCTAAAATAGACGGAGACCTCAGCGATGCCGCCTGGTCCGCCGCCCCGGTAGCTACCGATTTTATCCAGAATTATCCCGACAACTTAAAGCCCTCGCAGGTAAAGACCCAGGTGCGCATCCTCTACGACGATGATGCCGTGTATGTAGGCGCCCTGCTGTTCGATGACCCGGCCCTGGTCCGCCGGCAGCTTACTGCCCGCGACGGCGAGGACCGCCAGGATGTTGATTTCTTCTCGGTGTTCTTCGATACCTACCACGACCAGCAAAACGGCTTCCAGTTCCTGGTGACCTCCGCCAATGTCCAAACCGATGCCAAGTTGGGAGGAAACGTCAACACCGGCTGGGGCGACTATGGCGATAAGTCGTGGGATGCCGTGTGGGAGAGCAAGACAGCCATCAAAGCCGATGGCTGGGTGGTGGAAATGCGTATTCCCTACATCTCGCTGCGCTTTTCGCGCAAGGACGTACAGACCTGGGGCCTGCAGTTCCTGCGCTCGGTACGCCGCCTCAACGAAAGCGCGTTCTGGAACCCCGTGGACCAGAACGTCAACGGCTTTGTCAACCAGTTCGGTCAATATACCGGCATCCGGGACCTGGAGCCGCCCCTGCGCCTGAGCCTTTCGCCCTACCTGTCCACGGGCGTTCGCTTCAACCCTGAAGGCAGCAAGCAGGGCACCGAATGGCTGCATAGCGGGGGGATGGACGTAAAATACGGCATCAACGAAAGCTTTACCCTCGATGCTACCCTCATCCCGGACTTCGGGCAGGTGATATCGGATAACGTGATCAACAACCTCTCACCGTTTGAAGTGCGTTTCCAGGAAAACCGTCCTTTCTTTACGGAAGGCGTGGAGTTGTTCGATAAGGCGGGCCTTTTCTATTCGCGTCGCATAGGGGCCACTCCCGCCGGCTACGGACGCATAGAGAACCGCTATGGCTATAACCCGGATTATGACATCATCAAAAACCCCTCGGTGACCAAGCTGTACAACGCGGTGAAGCTCTCGGGCCGCACCAAAAGCAAGCTGGGCATTGGCGTGTTCAATGCCGTAACGGCGCCCATGGAAGCCCGGGTGCGCCATGTGGCCTCCAAGCAGGATACCCTGATCCAGACCGAACCGCTGACCAACTACAATATTATTGTGATCGACAAGGCCTTCAAAGGACGCTCGTCGGTGACCTTCACCAATACCAATGTGCTGCGCTCCTCCTCAGCGCGCGACGCCAATGTATTGGCACTGGACTGGGCGTTGTATACCAAAAACAACAAGTACAGCCTGAGTGGTAATAGCCGCTACAGCAAGATCTTTGGCCATACCCCGTACAACTCCTCCTACTTCATGAACAGCGACACGGTGCGCATCAATGGCTTGAAGTACCTGGAGCCCTACGATGGCTTTGGCGGCCGACTGCAGATGGGCAAAGTAAGCGGCAAGCTGCGCTATACAGTGGCCGCTGACCTGAAGTCGGGTAAGTATGACGTGAACGACCTGGGTTACCTAAATGCCCCCAATGGGGTGTATTACGAAGGGGTGGTGAGCTACAACCAATACGAACCCACCGACAACTTTATCAATTACAGCTACAGCCTGACGGCCATGTACAACAACCTGTATCAGCCCTACTCCTTCTCCTCTTTCGAGCTGCAGGCCATGGGCTTCTGGCTGTTCAAGAACTTCTGGGACACCCGCGTTATCATAGGTGGCCAGCCAACCGAGGCACGCGATTTCTTTGAGTTGCAGACCAAGGGCTACAGCCTGAAGCGGCCTAAGTTCTTTTACGTGATCAACGCGGGCAGCACCGACAGCCGCAAGCGCCTGTTCGTAGATTACCAGCTCGGTATTGCCAAAGGCGAAGGGGCTGCCAACAACTATTACCAGAGCCAGGTGGGCGCCCGCTACCGCTTCAGCAACAAGTTCTCACTGGACCTGGACCTGAACCGCCAGCACGACACCAAGCAGATGGGCTGGGCGTTTGTGCGCGAGGCCAACGGCGCCCCCATTGCAGGCTACCGCGACTACCGCGACCTGACGGCGGTGCTTTCGGGCAACTACAACTTTACGCCACGGCTGAACATGAGCCTGCGCGCCCGCCATTACTGGAGCAAGGTGCACTACCTGAGCTTCTGGAACGTGGATGGCGTCGGCAACCACAAGTCCCGGGGCTTTATCCCCGACCAGGACCAGAACGTGAACATCTTCAATATAGACGCCTTCCTGAACTGGGACTTCAAGCCGGGCAGCCGCCTGGTGGCAGGCTGGAAGAACTGGCTGGGCTCCAACTACCTGGGCGCCGTCAACGGCTTCCGGTACGAGCGGTACCACCACAACCTGACAGAAAGCCTTACCCTGCCCCACGGCAACGAGTTTACCCTGCGGGTGATTTACTTTTTGGACTACAACCAGCTGCGCCGCAAGCGCTAGTGGAATGAGTTCATAGTTTATAGTCCATGGTCCATAGCCGTGTCCTATAGCAGATAGTTTACTTCTGTAGCCGATTATTGATTATTGGATTATTGATTATTGCCTTGCTTTTGCTGGTAGTTTATAATAGGAAGTCTTCATACTTCGGACGCTCCAATAATCAATAATCCTCTTACGTACAGCATACAGCGTAAAGCGTGTAGCCCTTCTGTCTTACTAATGCAAATTATAGACTTCAACTGCTGTTTTAAACGTATTGCAGTGGGCCTCCACGATCGTTTTTACCCTGGGCGAATAGCCGCCTCCCATGGCTACCGCACAGGGTATCTTTTTATCCCTGAGTAATGTAAAGACGGTCTCGTCGCGCTGCTGGCAGCCCCTGAGCGACACCCCCAGCTTGCCAAACTTATCGGTTGAAAGAATATCCACCCCTGAGAGATAGAAAACAAAGTCGGGCCGTTCGCGCTCCAGGAGCAAGGGCAGGTGGTGGCGCAACAGGCCCAGGTAGTCCTCGTCTCCAATGCCATCGGGCAGTTCCACGTCGAGGTCGCTGCGCTCCTTGTGGAAGGGATAGTTGTTGCGGCCATGCATGGAGAATGTGAACACAGGCTCCACCCCTTCAAAGACCTTTGCGGTGCCGTTGCCCTGGTGCACGTCGAGGTCAATAATGAGGATCTTTTGCGCAAGACGCTTCCGGAGCAGGTAGTTCGCCGCCACCGCAAAGTCGTTGAGCAGGCAGAAGCCTTCGCCACGATCGGCAAACGCGTGATGGGTACCGCCCGCCACGTTGAGGGCCACGCCCGCCACCAGGGCATGGTGACAGCAGTCGATGGTGCCCTGCGTAATAATGAGTTCCCGTTCGGTAAGGGCCGGCGATTGGGGAAAGCCGATGCGGCGCTGCTCCCGGTCGCTGAGGCGCTGGTGAAGGAGCTTGTCGAGGTATTCCGCCTCGTGGGTCCACAGCACCACTTCCTCGGGGCAGGGGGCAGGGGTAAACAGGTTAGAAGGTTTGATCACCCCCTCGTAGAGCAGTTGCCCCGGTATCAACTCGTACTTGAGCATGGGAAAGCGGTGCCCCTCCGGCAAGGGGTGAGCATAGATGGGATGATAAGCAATGTGCAGGGTGGCCATAGCGTTTACTGGATACGCATCAGGGTTTGTTCCACAATAGCATACATGGTATCGCCGGCGGAGGGCTGTACCGTCGCCAGGCCTGTAAACTTACCAAAGGCCGGCAGGATACAATACTGGGGCGTAAAATAAAAGCAGGGAAAGCGCAGCGACTGCCGCCCCAGCCCCTGGATGACAATCCCGGGATGGATATGGCCGCAGAAAGTGTAGGGAGCCTCGCTTTTGACACATCGGTCGTGGGTAAAGAGGAACGGCTCCAATAAAAGATCGGGCTCTATAACGTCAATAGCAGCCTCCTGGTACCACTCCGCCTGCAGGATGTCGTGGTTGCCGCGCACGAGCCGGATGGGCAGGTCGGCCACATCGTAGCGCCAGCGCTTGAACAGCTCCAGTTCCAGGTTGGCGCGGCTGTGGAAAAAGTCGCCTACCACGATCAGCTGCTCTGGACGGAAATAGTGCAGTAGGGTCATCAGCCGCTGCATGTCTTCCCGGAGCACGGCCTGCGGCACGGCGATACCGGCCTTGCGGAAGTGGCCGGTCTTCCCGAGGTGCAGATCCGACAGGACAAGGGCTTTTTGCTCCTCCCAGAAGAGGGACCGCTCCGCGGAAAGCCACAGGGTTTGACTGTTTAATTTATGGAGTTGGGGGGCTTTCATTTCGAGGGACAAAAATAAGCCAGGCGGAGCGCAAAGGAGAGTTAATAATGACGTGAAAAGTGAGACGGGAGACGTGAAAGAGGGTTGGTATAGATGATAAAAGGGCTGGCCAAAGCCAACCCTTCATCCAAAAACAACTGTCAACAACGAACACTTATGGAGACACGGGGCGGCGGCCCTGTGCTGTAATAAACTGGCGGACTTCCTCGCTTTGGCGCGTAACCATCACTACTTCCATGTCCTTGATCTTCTTGCCGGAGTGGGCCTTTTTGATCTGTCCGATGAAGTAGCGGTTCACGTATTCGATGTCCCAGGAATTGTGCTGCCGGATGCACTTCAGCGAGGAGCCATCATCGTAATAAAGGGTGATGCGATAGTACGGCATTGCTAAATATTTTAGTAAATATAGGAAGAAGTTTTGAAATGGCGCACCGCCTTCTATCTTTGGAAAAACACGACATTATGAAACGCTTCCTGAGCCTCGCTTTTGTTCTCCTTTTTTCTGTGGTGGCGGCAGCCCAGAAAGAGATAAAGCCTGAAGAAGTGGCCCAACACGTGGGCGACAGCGTGAGCGTTACCGGGAAGGTGTACGGCGGCCGGTATTTCCCGAACAGCGAGGGAGCTCCTACCCTGCTCAACATCGGGGCGGCTTATCCCAACCAGCTCTATACCGTGGTGATCCTCGGCGCAGCCCGCAAGGAATTTGCCGGCGTACCGGAACGCGACCTGCTGGACAAGAACATACGGGTGAGCGGCAAGGTGGAACTCTATAAAGGAAAGCCCCAGGTGCTGGTGCACCGCCTCAGCCAGCTGACCATGGTTCCCCCCGCTTCCTCAGCAACGTCCCAATAACTACCTGTTTAGAATAACTTCTTAAGAAAGCTCCGGTCAGTACTTCCGGGGCTTTTTCTTTCGCCGGATCAGCAGCACCACCAAAGGGAAGGCCAGGAAAGCCAGCAACAGGGTCGTCAGGCTGTTGTAGATAAAGTTCATGGTAAGAGCAATGATGATATAGGCAATGGCAACGGTCCGCATGCGGCACTAAATTAAGCGACAACCGGGTGCTTAGCAAGGATTAATTATGGAAGCGTATAAAGGATCCGGCTTTTTGTTCTGCCCATCTTCTGTCTCCCCTTTCGCGTTTCACTCTTCACGTCCCACGTGCCCTACTCACCACTCATCACACACCACTCACCTGAAGCGTCCTCAGAGCCACTTCTTCCGCCTGAACCAGGAGTAGATCACCACAATGACCACCAGCATAAAGAACAACACGGCCGGGTAGCCCCAGCGGCGGCTCAATTCAGGCATGTGCTCGAAGTTCATGCCGTAGATGCCCACGATAAACGAGAGGGGCAGAAAGAAGGCCGAAAACATGGTCAGCACCTTCATGACATCGTTGGTGCGCTGGGCCGAGAACGACATATACATGTTCATCAGGTTGTTGACATCCTCTACGGCCTGGCCATAGAGGGTCAGCATCTTGAGATGCTGGTCCTTTACATCCTGCAGGGCGGCCTCCGTGTCCGGCGAAGTGCGCACATGGTTGATGGGTTCCTGCATCAGCATGAGGGTCTTGTGGGCAATGGAAGCCTGCCGCTTGACAAAATAGAGTGCCTCC
>DASWYM010000049.1:0-5288 GCA_036404975.1 Chitinophagaceae bacterium | reverse complement strand
TTTTAGTAAGCGAAGATACAACCCCCGTTCACATCCCGCCATTCTTTAACATCTATTAAAAAAAATCCATGCCTCCTTCCCCTAAAAACCGTTTTTGGCACAATATTGTGTATTTAGGGCAAAACCTTTTTTCCATCACATTAAAGTTTAAGTATGAAAAACACGTTCTTCCTGGCTATAGCTGCCCTATTCCTCTCTGCTACAGCTTCTGCACAAACTACTGATTCTACAAAAGTAAAGTACCCAACCAACCCTTCTGCGCCCATACCGACTACTACCGCCTGGGCCAAAACAGATGACTTCCTGCCCGCGCACCTGAAAGGGGCTACCAGTGCAACCATTGAGCCGAAGCACTTCCTGCCGGTTCTGGGAAGCTTCCAGCCCTCCGGCACTTCTACTGAAACACTGACTGTGACTGTAGACGAGCAAAACGTTGGTATTGTATGGATTGATGGTTTACCTCAAGGCCGCGTAAAGGCCATACTGAAAAAGTCGCCTGCCACCTACAAGATCCCTGCACAAAAAACTGCTGAAGGCAAGTCTGTTTCAGAAGGTACGCTGATCTACGACAAGGACGCGAACACCCTGTCTGTAGCTATCGGCACTGCGTTTAACGATGCAGATCCTGCTGCTCCTTTTACAAGCACCACTTCTTCTAAGAAAGTTTGGAAGTACACCGGTGCAAAAGTAGACGCTGTCGCTCAAACTGCTGCTCCCGTTGAGCAACAACAAGAGCAGCCTCAACAACAGCAATAAGACTTTTCATTTGCAATACAGGGGTGGGGCCGCTTATGCGGCCCCTTTTTTTATAACTGATTGGCTGATTTGTTTGAATTCTACTGATCCTGAAGGCTGAACAATATCTCCAGGTGCAACCAACCTTGTTTCTTCAAACAGGGATTCAATTGCTGCCCCTTTATTTTCTTTCCTCCAGGGTCCATGTCGTATACTTCCTAAGCAGAACTACCTTTTTTTTGGAGGATTGCTCCTCTGCTGATTTTCTTGATTTTCCTTTATTTTATCTTGCGCTCGCTGTACGAGTACTTCCATTTGTTAAAAGAAAATTTAAAAAAGCTTAAATGTTATTCTTGTGTATAACTATTGAGCTGATCAACCATCAAAGAGGTACCATGGTATGGTGTTTGAAAATTCTGTTATAACAATTGAAAATTAGAGTTATGAAGACAGTTAGACAATTCGCACTGATCCTGTCATTGCTGGGATTAGTTGCAACGGGCTGTAAGACAATGAACCGCTCTCAAAAAGGTGCTGTTATAGGGGCTGTAGGCGGTGGTGCCATCGGTGGCGTTATCGGAAGAGCTGCAGGTAATACAGCGATGGGTGCTATAATCGGGGCTACCGTAGGTGGTGTAACCGGTGCTATTATCGGTAAGAAGATGGACAAGCAGGCCGAGGAAATGAAAGAAGTGCTCGGTGATGCCGAGGTAAAACGCGTAGGGGAAGGAATCGTCATCGAGTTTAAGGACAAGGTCCTCTTTGGCTTTGACCGGTCGGACCTGAGTACTGGTGCAAAGACCAACCTGGACAAGCTCACCAACGTACTGAAGAAGTACCCCGATACCAATATCGAAATCATTGGACATACCGACAGCAAGGGCAGCGACACCTATAACCAGGCTCTCTCCGAGCGCAGGGCCAGTTCAGTAGGTGACTACCTGCGCAGCAACGGCGTCAGCAGCACGCGCATTACTACCCGTGGTATGGGTGAATCAGATCCTAAGGTGGCCAATGATTCCGAAGCGAATATGGCGGAGAACCGTCGTGTAGAATTTGTCATTACAGCGAACCAAAAGATGGTAGAAGATGCCAAGCGTGAAGCTGGCCAGCGATAAGAACAATTTAACCAACAAAAATGAAGACCTATGAATCGTAAACTTGTTGTAACTGCACTGGTGGGCTTATTCAGCCTGCCCCTCTTTGCCCAGGAAATGACTGTGGCTGCTAACCGTACCACCTTCGGTATTCGTGCTGGTGTGAACTTCCAAAATCTGAATGGTAAAGACGTTAATGGAAATGAACTGGAGAATGGTATCACCACTGGCTTTCATGGAGGCCTGAATGCCGAGATCCCGGTAGGAACAGGTTCCTATTTACAGCCTGGCGTCTTGTTCAGTCAGAAGGGCTATGAACAAGAGAATACAGATAACAAAGTGAAGCTCTCCTACATAGAAGTTCCCATCAACTTCGTGTACAAGCCAATCCTGGGAACCGGCAACATGGTACTGGGCTTTGGTCCTTACGTAGCGTGGGGCATTGGTGGTAAAGGTGAAGCCAATGGAACAGAAAGAGACGTAGAGTTCAATGAGACATTTGATTTAACAGGTAGCCCCTATCAATTCAAGCGCTTTGACGCAGGAGGTAACCTGTTGGCTGGATACGAGTTTGCCAACAAAGTGTCCTTCCAGGTAAATGCCCAGCTAGGCCTGGTAAACATCAACCCGGAACTTGAAGGTGTATCCGATGACAAGAGGAAATGGAAAAACACCGGTTTTGGTCTCTCCCTTGGATACCGTTTCTAAATAGTTCTAAAGAATCGTTAACTGCTTCCCCCGGGAAGCAGTTTTCTTTTAAAGGCTGGCCGGAGGGCCCCTATATTTGCGGCAGCAATGGAACTGAAGAGTCATACCCGGCACGAGCACTTCCGCATAGCGGTTATCACCAGCATCACCTTTATCGTGGTTTTTGCTCTTTTTCTATTTATCTACGGCAAGAAGGACTCTTTTGTCCTGATCAATGGTTTTTACGACCCGAAACTGGATTATTTCTTCCAGTACGTGACCTACCTCGGCGACGGGTTGATCTACATCCCTATAGTGGTGTATTGTCTTTTCTGGAACCAGAAGTACCTGGTGCCGGTTATTGCAGGCATCATTATCTGCACGGTACTCACCCACTTCCTGAAGCGGGTAGTGTTCCCCGATGAACTGCGTCCCATCAGCCTCGAGGTAGAAAAAGTGATCATCCACAAGGTGGAAGGCGTACCCGTCCACCGCCAGCACAGCTTTCCCTCGGGACATACCAGCACCGCCTTTACCGTAGCCCTGCTGCTGGTCTCGGTCATGAAACGGAAAATATGGGCTTTTATACTGCCAATGGTCGCCTTTCTGGTCGGTTATTCGAGGGTGTACCTGGCGCAGCATTTTGTCACCGACGTAACAGTAGGCATGCTCATCGGCATTATCTCGGCCTACCTGGCGCTGCTGATCTATGACCGTTACGAGCTCCGCCTCGCACGCAAACAGGCAGAGCTAGACAATCAGGTGACTGCCAGCCATCCGGAATAGCAGGAGGACGCACCTACCCTTTCTTAAACGCATAGAAACGCCCCGGCATAAAGCGGGGCGTTTGTTTTCAACGATTACCAAAGGTAAACGGGTAAATAATTCCTGCTTACTGATTCGACTCCTTATGGCCGGAGGCTCGCTCCGTATGGGAAGCCGAAGACCGATCCTGGTTTGGTATATGGCGATCTTCCGGGCCCTCTTTGCTCCGGTGACTGCCCTTGGTACCCTGCGGAATAGTTATATCCTCGTTGCCCTGGGTGCCTATCGATACGCCCTGGCTCTGCTGCTGACTCTCTTCGATTTTATTCTTTGCCATAAACTTGAGTTTTGTTAGTTAATCCGATATTCAATATGCCCTGTGTCCCCGGGACAAATGGGTAACCTTGTATGTAAACAAGAATATTGCCACAGGATTTTTACCGTTCATAAAGAAAGCGCAACGACTGGACCGGCCTATCCGGTGGCAGGAGAGGAAAAGGGCTTGTTGGCACCCCCGGTGATCTTATAAATATTTTCCAACTGCCAGTGTTTTGACTGGACCACTTCGGTCAGCATGGTTCGCATCTGGTCAGCGGCCATCCTGGGCAGGTCGCTTTTGATGGCCGCCGACTCCACCTGCTTTTTACCGTTGGCCTGTATGCGGGTTAGATCCTCACGGCTGAGCAGGTTAAAGATGCCCTCGTCGAAATTGTAGTACTTATAGTCCGTCTCAATGCTGACGATCTCCGGGTCGGGAAACGACACCAGCTTTACTTTCTGGCTGGTTTCATCCACCTCCCACACACACTTTTCAAAGTCAAACCCTATCAGCACCTTAGCCTGGATGATTACCAGCGCCCGCTTGGTGGAAGGAAACAGCCGGAAAAGTTTTTTGGTTTCCTCGTAATTGTACAACTCATTAAAGAATCCCTCTGCCAGCACCACCTTGAACACTTTGCGCATACTCTCCAGCACGGTATGGGAACTCTCTTTAACCGGGACCTGCCTGCGGTTGGAACTTAGCTTCCAGACCAGGAACATGATGATGGCTCCAATGAGGAGCCCAAAGATTAGTAAGCTGATATTATTTGACATGACTGCTATTCATTCCGGTTTATGTGTCATTGCTCCGCTCAGGTCTAACGGTACAAATTTCATGCTTGCCCCAGTGCTGACCTATTTCTCCTGCCGGGAATAAGGCCTTGTAACGAAACTCAGAACAAAGGCATCATGTATGGTTACTGCCAAACAAAGATGGAGTTACAGCAATGTAACTCCATCTTTAAAATTGGTACGATAGATTGATGCACTAAATAGCAGACCGGTCAGCTAAAATTACACAGCGATGCTACAAAATCTTTGCTGCCGTCGGTTACCCAGCCATCCAGCTGGGCGGGATCTTTCATTTGCTGGCCACGCAGGCGGGGCACGGCAATATACCCGCAGGGCACGTCCGGCAGGGCCGACATATCGCTCCAGAGCTTCTCGATCTGGGCCACGGGGTATATATCTTCCTGCCCATGCCCCCAGCGGTATTTAACCTCCTTAATGGTTACATAGCTGGGGATGCGCTGCGCCACGCCACGTACCGCACGGGCCAGCCGGGCCTCATCGCCCTTCAGCAGGTCATCGCGCGTCAGGCCGAACAGTTGCAGCAAGCCGTCTACCTGTATCCAGGTGGTCATCGAGTTGTAATAGCTAAGGTTCAATTCGTCTTCTTCGCGGGGTTGTGCCAGCCCTTCCAGCAGGCGCAGGTGGCGGTTTACCCAGGCAAGGCCACCGCCCCGGTCTTCAATGCGGCGCGGCACCACTTCAAAACTGAGCAGGTTGCCCGACTGCAGGTGATGCCCCAGGGCAGCGGCGCTGAGGTCGGCACCCAGGGTATCGATATTGTGCAGCATAATGGTCTCTACCCCAGGCTGATCCCGGAGCAATTGGGCGAGCGTACCATTGCGCAGCAGGTGCGATACTTCGTACCAGTGTCCCAGGGGCGAACAGCGCTGC
>DASWYM010000048.1:0-8724 GCA_036404975.1 Chitinophagaceae bacterium | reverse complement strand
TCAGGGGCTGATCCCATGCTGTCACCGGCAACGTATGCAACGCAGGAAAGAATGTATAAACGGCGGCGGCCACCGTTGTGGATATTTGCCCCCTGCTGGTGAAGGCTTTCTTCGGTCCGTTAACCTGCCTAATTCCCAATCCCTCCTGACCAAAGAGGGGGTTCTTCCGACCTTGTCCCGACCTTCTCCCGAGGTTGTCCCGACGTTGTTCCGACTCTTATAAGCGTCGGGAGAAGGTCGGAAGAACTTCGGAGCAACACCGGGAGAAAGACGAAACAGCCTACGGGTTGGATAAGCGTAAACGGGGCTTTTGCCGCCTGTAGGGTAGCTTTATGGCATCGATGTATTGTCTTCAGGGAAGGAAAGGGGCCTTTTTCTCATAGCTTGCTGCCAGGTTTTGGCCCTTCCAGGACCAGGAGGAACTTTGCTACGGGACGCGAATAACTCAAGGAATATATGCCCCTTTCAGAGTGATTCTTAAGCCGTAAACGACCTTCTTTCACCATTCACCGAAACGAAAAAATCCGTCCTGCAGACGCAGGACGGATGGAATTCTTAAGCAATGAAAGCGCTTAACGATTGCGGGTGCTGCCCCCACGCCCGGATGTACCCTTGTTGCCGGTGGCGCCGGAAGTGCGGCTGGCCGACTTACTTGGGCCCCTGCTGGTGCCGGAAGAAGTTCCTGATGTGCGCGCAGTAGTGCCGCGGGAAGCAGTATCACCACGCCCGGCAGCGGTGCTGCCCGGAGATGATGTCCTGCCTGCGGCTCCTGCGGTACGTCCGCCGGTGCTCCCTGCTGCACCCTGGGTGCGGCTGCCGGTCCCGGAGGTACGGCTACCACGGGCCATTTCCATTTCGGGCTCGTCGATGCGGGCCCTTTCGCGGGAGGTAGCACGGCCACCTTCGGAGCGGGAAGTCATGCCCGACTGCCCGGCAGCCCCGGTGCGCGAACGGGCGCCACCAGCGCTTTCTGCTTCGCGGTTCAGGCGGCCTACGGCCAGTTGGGTCAACAAATCGTCGGCCTGGTACTCTTCGTTTAGTGTCTGGTCGAGCAGGCGCTCTACTTCGGTGAGGTTCAGCTCGCGGGCAAAGGCCTTGGCCGTACCGTAACCGCAGATTTCGTAGTGCTCTACCTTCTGGGCGCTGGCTATAATAGCCGCATCCATTACTTCAGGATTCATGTCTTCAGCCATGATCTTCTCGCCTTCGCTAAGGATACCTTCCATGCCTTTGCACACATGGCGGCGGGCCATCAGGCGGGAGAACAGGCCCTTATCCTGCTTGGCATCGCCCTGCTGCATACCTCCTTCCAGGTGCTGCATCACCTGGTTAAGACGAGCGCGCTGCTGTTCGGTGATACGCTGGTGCTCCTTGAGGGCTTTTTTGAGCTCCGGGTTCTTCGCTTTTTCTATCATTGCCGGCATAGCCTTAATGATTTGATCTTCGGCAGAAACAAGGTCCTGTATCTCGTGACGCAACAGGTCCCTGAGGTCGTTCATCTTTTCCATAATGCTGTTTTTTGATGGATACATATGATAAAAATTATGCCGCGGTATGGAGTGAAGATTCAAGCTGTAAGGGTTAACGGGCAAGGAAAGTCATTGAGTCTTTGGGTCAGTGAGTCATTCAGGTGAGCGCTTGCTGTTTTGCTGTTTAAGGATTCTATTTGAACGTAAAAGAGCCGGATTTTTGGAACGAGCGTACAGCAATGCAACCTGGAGTATTATTACGCGGGCAAAACAAATAATTTCCTTGTGCCTATGACTCCTAAATGGCACAACCGTTGAGTGTACCATATTCTACCCTATTGGGTCGACTTTTCCGGTGATTCGATATTGAACAGGTTGGGCTCTTCACGCTTTTTAAGCCCGAAATTGTAACGCAGGTTAAGCCCAAAGCGGCGGGTATCGCCCCGGTGTCACTATCCGGGAATACCCTTACGGCGGCAAAGCCAACGGGATCTTTTTAAGGTTAACCAGTACAAACCGTACGGTAGCCTGTTGGGCCGATAGTGCCTAAGTAGCCAGAATAAAGAAAACCAAAAGCCAAATTCGCAGCATAGACTAATCCGGGGAACGTAAATACCGGTTGACGTTACCGGGCATGCGTATCCAATATAAACGGAGAGTAGAGCGATAAAAAAAGATATAAAGGTCCGGGAACACAGAAGTGTGCCCAGGATATATAGAAGTGGTTTGAGAGGTTCAATAAAAAGGCTGGATAGAAATCCAGCCGATTATGATCCAATATCCTACGAAAAAACCACTGTAAACCTCCTCCCATTTTTAGTTGTCGACAATGACGGAGTGCAATGATTTTACTGACCGGCGTCAGGGATTTTACTATGCAACCGATTGTATGGTTCGTAGTGAACAGCTTTGTTTAACAGTACCTCCAGGTCTTATCCCATAGCATACCGTTTGAACCTATTACGAACAAATCTTCAATATGAACGATTTCATACGCCTGGCAGCCCTGAGTGGAAGCCTGCACAAGGGTTCACTATACGAAACTGTTGCACCATGCGCTGAAAATGGCGCCGGAAGGCGTGATCATGGAAGAGGTCACTATAGTTGATCTCCCACTGGTCGCACGCAAACTCAAGGCACTGGAAGCATTGGTGCTCCAGCAGAATAAAAAGCACGCCGGGAAATAAGATCCGCAGGACATTCAGCTCTTTAGAGAAACCACTGTACTATAATAATTCCCCGGCTGAAAGGTTGATCAATAAGGATCAGAGAACTGCGAGGAAGGCTTAATATGCAGGAGGACCGCTTCGCGAACGGCCTGCAGCAGTTCACGATTCACGTTGCTCCTCGGGTCAGCAGCTTTGCGCAGCCCATCGCTGATGCGGAAATGGAACTCACCGTCGGGGACGACCTGGTGCAGGGCGCTGTCATTGAGCTGTACGTATACGGAATGATCAGCACCGCTGGGACGCAGACTGATCAGCGCCGAATAGGTAGTGCCCTTATATCGAAACTCTGTTGTAAATACTTTATTTCCCATGGAGATGGTTTATGGCGGAAATTATAACCTGAATGACGAACCAATATAGAAAGTTTCTAAGATATTTTTATTTTCTTCTTTATGCAGGAGACTGCCTGATGGGTGTGGATAATTCGGAAGTCCTTATCCATAAAGGATACATCTGTAGTATCTTGGAAAAAATTAATGCATGCGTCCTGTATACCTACTTCTGGCCGCCACCCTCTTTTCGCTTTCTATGCAGGCACAAACCAAAAGAGCCCGGGACCTTGGTGTGCGTATCGGAGTGCTGCCAACCGGGCCGCTCAATGCCATCACCGATGTAAAGGGCGTAAAAGTAGGCCACACCACCCTGGTGAAAGGCGACTCGGTACGCACCGGGGTCACCGCAATCCTGCCCCACGGCGGCAACCTGTTCCAGCAAAAAGTACCGGCGGCTATTTATGTGGGCAATGGCTTTGGCAAGCTGGCCGGCGTTACGCAGGTAAGAGAACTGGGCAACCTGGAGACACCCGTGGTGCTGACCAACACCCTGGGCGTGGCCACCGCCATGGACGCGGTGATTGATCATACCCTCCGCCTGGCCGGCAATGAAGCCGTGCAGTCGGTGAATGCGTTGGTGGGGGAAACCAATGATGGGTGGCTCAATGATATCCGGGGGCGCCACGTAAAGAAGGAAGACGTGCTGGCGGCCCTGCGCAATACCCGGGAGGGAAAGGTGGAGGAAGGCGCTGTGGGTGCCGGCACCGGGACGGTCTGCTTTGGCTTTAAAGGAGGTATCGGCACCGCCTCGCGCCAGCTGCCAGCTGCCCTGGGCGGCTATACCGTGGGCGTGCTGGTACAGACCAATTTTGGCGGGGTGTTGCAGGTGGATGGGGTACCGGTGGGTGAAGAGCTGAAGAAGTTTTACCTGAGCGACCAGCTGAATAATACGGTGGACGGCTCTTGCATGATCGTAGTGGCTACCGATGCCCCGTTGGACAGCCGCAACCTGGAGCGGTTGGCTAAACGCGCTTTTATGGGACTGGCCAAAACCGGCGGCATCGCCTCCAACGGCAGCGGTGATTATGTCGTGGCTTTTTCTACCGATCCTAAGCTGCGCGTGGCCCATGCCTCCAAAGAACCGGCGCAGAGCCTTATGGTGCTTCAGAACGATGCCGTTACTCCCCTGTTTATGGCGGCTATTGAAGCGACCGAGGAAGCTATTATCAATTCGCTTTTTGCCGCCACCACCACTACGGGCCGCGAGGGACATAAAGTGGAAGCCTTACCTTTAGACAGGGTTATTCCCCTTCTTAAAAAGTATAACCGAATCAAACAGTGAGCAGCAGATACGTATATATCAACGACCGCTTTGTGCGTGCCGAAGAAGCTTCCCTGCCCGTCAGCGACCTGAGCATCCAGCGGGGCTATGGCCTGTTCGACTACCTGAAGATCGTGGACGGTGTGCCCCTGTACCTGGAAGAGCACCTGGACCGCCTTTATTATTCGGCCGGGCAGATGCGCCTGCCCCTGCTGCCGCAACGTGAAGAATTGAAGGATATTATCCGCCAGCTAATGGAGCGCAACGCCCTGCCCCATTCCGGCATCCGCATCACGCTTACCGGAGGTCTTTCACCGGATGGTTACAGCATCGCGGTACCCAACCTGGTGGTGAGCCAGAGCCCTTTAACCCTGCCCAGCGCGGCGGCCTTTCATAAAGGGATCAAGCTCATGACCTATGCGCACCAGCGACAGCTGCCCCACGTAAAGACCACCGATTACATCATGGCTATCTGGCTGCAGCCACAAGTAAAGGAACAGGGCGCCGATGACATTCTTTATTGCCCCGGCGGTCTGGTGGGTGAATGTCCGAGAGCCAATGTCTTTGCCGTAATCAATGGTATACTGGTCACTCCTTCCGAAAATATACTAAAGGGCGTGATCCGCCGACAGGTGCTGCACCTTGCCAAGGGCTTACTGCCGGTTGAAGAGCGCATAATCAAATTAGAAGAACTGAAAGGTGCCGATGAAGTATTTATTACCAGCACCACCAGGCAGGTACTGCCGGTGCGGCAAATCGATGATGCCGTGCTGTTTACGGAAGGACCGGGAAGCGTAACACAGGAATTGTTTGCCCGGTTGCGGAAGCAACAGGAGGAGTTAATAAAAATTTCCCCTGTTGCGTAAAACAAGAGCCGTATACTGCGGCAGCTGATGCAATGAATTTGATGACCAAATAACTTATTGACCTTCCTCAAGCCACCAGCTTGCCTTCCTCTAGCAGGCGCATGCGGTAAGCATTCATGGCATTGAGACCCAGTTTGCTTGTCATCTTATAATTTACCACAAAGCCTACCACGGCGCCTATGCCAGGCACCAGCTGGGCCAACTTAGCCAGGTCGATATAGTCGCGGTACTCCTGCTGGAAATTGCGCCAGTCGAACTGGTTGATGTCGTCGGGTAATTTTTCCCGCTGCTCTTTCCAGTTCACCATTTGCTGAAACACGTCGCGGCGGTGCTGCTGGCTGCTGAAGGTCAACTGGAAAATATGGAGCAGGAAGACGCGCTCTTTGTAGTCTTTAGCCGGGAATCCATACAGGGCGGCGATATCAAATAGCATCTTCAGCTTGATGCTAAGAAACAGGGGAAAGTCGGCAAAGCCCAGCAGGATGCCACCGGCGCCGGTGAGGCCACCTTCGGCAGCTGCCGTATGTTTATAATTATTGATGCGACGGAGCACTGCTTCTTCCACTTCCATCAGGCTGCCGGAGGCCGGCCGCTCACTGGTAGTGTAATTGGCGCCGAACAGCACGCCCCGGATCATCTGCTTGATGGCGGCGGTGATGGCCTTGTGCACCTTTTCGGGGATGTAGCTATTCACCTTGGCCTGCATTCCTTTGGACAGCCTGTTCATCAAGGTAGGCTTGCGGGTCATCTTTTGCTGCCACTCCGATATTTCGGCTTCTATGTGTTGCTTATAGCTCATACGGCAAAGGCTTCAAAAAAGCCTTGCTTGACGCAAGGCTCTTGGTGGGGTTTCTATACTGTTCGTTGAACAGCTCTACTAAGTTAGGTTAAAATCACCTGAACATACGACCCAGCATGCCGCCGGCAGGCCCAAAGCCCCGGCCCCCGCCGAGCATATCGAACAGGCCACCTCCCCGGCGCATGCCCCCACCCAGCATGCCTCCGCCGAGCATACCACCCAGCATGCCTCCGAGGCCAGCGCCTCCCCCCATCATGCCGCCACCACCAAACATTCCACCACTACGGCGACGCGCGCCGCCACGGAACATCTGTGCCAGGATGATGGGGCCCATTACAGCCAAGGCTCCCTTTAGTAACCCATTGGTGTTGATTCCGGCATTTTTCATTTTATCATTCATGCCCAGACCACCCAGGAAATGGCTCGGAGTCTCAGCCGATTGCTGGAGCTGCTCGGCGTGGGCCGGCATTTCCTCCTGCGCCTTTTGGGTAAACTGGTTCAGCAGTGAGAACTGCTCCTGGTTCACCCCCAGGTATTGGGCAATCTCCTGCACCTCTTTCTTTTCTTCCGCCGAATAATTCTGATCGGCTTCGGCAAAGGCGATCAGGTCGCTGACCAGCGAAAAGCGTAACTCACTGTCTTTCAGCACATCGAGGCAGCGCTTAAGCTCTTCATCCGACAGATCGGTGGCGGCCCGTTTCACAGCAGCCATTTGCTCATCCGACAGGTCAGCCGATTCGGCGAGGGCCTCCAGGTACAAAAGCTCTTCTTCTGAAGCCGCCCGGTCAGCTGTGGCAATTGAGGCAATAGCGCCGAGGTAAGCGCCCTTCTCCTGGTCGCTGTAACCTTCCAAAATAGTGGGTTTTTGTTCCATACTGTTGTGTTTGTAGTGTAATAAGGTACAGCAGGAGTGTAATTCTTATGCCAGCCGTCCGGTTTTTCCATATTTTCCTGGGGAGACAATCAACTCTGAAACTGCCTGGTAAACTTAGCATCAAATCCCGTTTCGCGAATAATATGGCTAACCTGCACAGTTCTAAGTTGATCGGCTTCTATTTCCAACAGGTACTCCGGGTTGTTGAGGTCCAGATGCCAGAGCACAATGGATTTATCCTGTTCGAGCTTATCCAACCGGGGCTTTACCAGGTCCACACACTCGATGCAATTGATATTGGCCTTGAAGACAAACGTACTCATAACCTCTTTTGGAGTGCCGCCACCACTATTATGCCGGAGGGATTTGGGGATTAGGAGGGTTCGCACAGAGGACGCAGAGTAAACGGAGGGAATGTGTGGATGTGCAGATGTGCGAATGAAGAGAACAAGGGATCGCGGATGGTTATGATGGTGGTGATGGACGCAGATGTTTTTACAGGTTCTTTAATCCTCTAAATCTATTAAATCCTTCCATCCCGATAGCTATCGGGACCGGGTTCAGACATTCTCCCCAAGACCTAATACAGGAAGAAATAGGAAACATAGACCCACTTAGACCCACCCTACTTTGTTAGCTGAGCAGGGTTAAGGACCTTTACAGTGGATGGCAAAAGTGTTGTTTATCCGGTAGTTCTTTGATATCATAAAAGAGTAATAATATGGATACTTCAGGCGGAAAGAACAACTTTATTGGACCTCTTTGTCCAGTTTTAGAGATTTCTGTGTATATTCATGACGTTGCTTGCTATCAACTATCAAACAGAAAAAAGCGAAAAAAGTAAGAGATATGGCAAGCAATCAAGGTCTTTATTCTCCCGTGTTTGAACACGATGCCTGCGGCATTGGCTTCGTGGCCAACATCAAAGGCAACAAATCCCACCAGATTATTTCCGACGCTTTAACCATCCTGGAGAACATGGAACACCGGGGTGCCTGTGGCTGTGAGCACAATACAGGCGACGGGGCCGGCATCATGATCCAGGTGCCACACGAGTTCTTCTTTGATGAGTGCGTACACCTGGGCGTACACCTGCCCCCTTACGGCAAATATGGTGTGGGCGTACTGTTCTTCCCCAAGGACATCCGGCTGAAGGAAGAGTGCCGCGAGATCTTTAACCGCGCGGCTGAAAGGCTGGGGATGGAAGTGTTGGTCTATAGAAAAGTTCCCATTGACAACAGGGCTATCGGCGCTACGGCCCTGACGGTGGAACCCGAAATGGAACAGGTGTTTATTGCATGCCCTGATGGCCTCTCAAATCCCGACGACTTTGAACGCAAGCTGTTCCTGCTGCGCAACTATGCCAGCCATATTATAAACGATACGGTAAAGAAGGAGCCCATTGGCTTTTACATTGCTTCGCTGTCCTACAAAACCGTTGTGTATAAAGGGCAGTTTACCAGCAACCAGGTAAGAAGCTATTTCCCCGACCTGAATAACAAGCGGGCCGTATCGGCCCTCGCGCTGGTGCATTCTCGCTTTGCCACCAATACCTTTCCTTCGTGGAAGCTTGCCCAGCCTTTCCGCTACATGGCCCACAACGGCGAGATCAATACCCTGCAGGGAAACCTCAACTGGCTGAAGTCGAGCGAAAAGGGCTTTACTACCCCCTACTTCACGCGCGAGGAAATGGACATGCTACTGCCCATCATCACCGAAGGTCAGTCAGACTCGGCTTGCCTGGACAACATGATCGAGCTGCTCACCCTCTGTGGCCGCTCCCTGCCCCATGTGATGATGATGCTGATCCCGGAAGCCTGGGACGGCAACGAACAGATGGACCCGGTGAAGAAAGCCTTCTACGAATTCCACTCTTCTTTTATGGAGCCCTGGG
>DASWYM010000047.1:0-19334 GCA_036404975.1 Chitinophagaceae bacterium | reverse complement strand
CGGTGATCATGGGGCGGAAAGGAAAACCGATCACTAAGACCGGAACCTGTTCCTGAAAAGGCTATATCAGCACTGCTTATTCTTTAACCAAATAAACTGTAAGAAAATGGAAGACTCCAAAAATGTACTTCAGCAAGATGTCGCGTCAAAGTTTCTATTGAAAGATCCTAAGAGAAATCCTGTAATCAGGATAATTGATTACGATTACGAAACAAACCAACCAATATTGGATGATGTAGGAGAAACCGTGACCTACCCGGCAAACATGGTGACCTGGGAAATAGACACGCCAAAAGTTACAGACATTTACCTGGTCATGCCAGAATATGAACCTTCCATAGTGTTTGATATAATCCCAGGAAGGATGACTGGCACCAATAAATGGAAAGGGTTCACCAAAAGACAAGATCCTGTTAACCCAGTTCTTGAAAAATACACTATCATCTACAAGAGACGCGACGCAATGGGAAATCCGGATGATAGGTTATATATCTATGACCCCATCATCCAGGTAAATCCCGAGCCACCGCTCTCCAGGTAGAATTGAAGCCTGTAGCAGAGCTACAGGCTTTACCCGGCTTATCACACAACTGACCTGCCTTCTCTCTCACCACTAAAACCCTCAACCATGCCCCGAAACCACAACATTTTCATCGAAGGAGTAGAAAACGGAGACCTGGTCTTATCCGACAACGGGCATACCGATGTCGATACGGAGGATACCGTAACGTGGATCGTAAGGGATAACTCAGGAGTAGAGGCGATCACCTCTATTGCTCCCGACAGGGGTTCGGAGAACGTCTTCGATCCCGACCCGGCCCCGGTAGGAGGTTCGCGTAAAACCTGGAGGGGCACGGTCAGCCGGAACAAAAAGGGCCGCCGGGAAATCTATGCCATAGAATATACAATACAGAACGGCAACACCAGCCAGTTCGACCCGATCATTCAGGTAAATCCTTAAAACGTACGTATGCATCGTAGAGGAAAAGCTTATGGTGTGGCGGCAAGCCTCCTTTGCCTGCTTACCTTTGGAGCTGCCGCCCAGAACCAACGGGTAGCCGACAGCCTGGCAAGGATCTACCGGACCTGGTCGGGGGCAGACTCCGCGAAGATGGAGTTGCTCCGCAACCTGGCGTTCAACGAGGTGAACGACCTGGCGCTGGCCCTGAAATATGCCGAAGAGCTGGTGAGCCTTGCCCGGCAGCAGGGTAATAACCTGTACCTGTACCGCGGCTACTTACAGGTGGGCAATAAAAAAACCCGCCTGGGCGACCTGGATGAAGCACTGGATGCCTACTTCCGCAGTGCCGATGCAGCCCGCAAGACATCTTTCCTGCCGGGCGAAGGCAGTGCCTACGGCGCCATCGCCGACATTTATTCGGTCTCCGGCAACCATCCCAACGCGCGGCACTACTACCGTAAGGCTATCGCCACCCTGCGCAGGACCAGCGACTCCATATCCCTTGCCTCCGTCATCTCCAATGCCGGCGATGAATTCCTCAAGCGCCGCGACTATGATTCCGCCCTGCTGCATTTTAAGGAAGCAGGAAGGATCTTTGCCCGCTTAAACCACGAGACAGGCAAAGCCTATAGCATGGGCAATATGGGCATGGTATATGCCAACACCGGCCGCAAAGCGCTGGCCGAGATCTATATGAACGAGGCCATCCGGGCCCATGAAAAGGCCGGCGATTATTACCCCATCTGCATATACCTGCTATCGATGACGGATATTTACGTAGAAAAAGGCGATCTGCAAACGGCCCTGGCCTATGCGCACCGCAGCGCAGCCCTGGCCCGCCAACACGGCCTGAAAGAGCAGATCAGAGATGCCTCCCAAAAGCTCTCACAACTCTACGAAAGGTCCGGCAACCCTGCCGGGTCCTTACAATACTTTAAGGACTACGTAGCCTACCGCGACAGTGTCAACGATATCAGGGCCGTGCAAAAGATGGCCGATATGCGCACCAACTTCGAGATCGCGCAAAAGCAGTCGGAGCTGGACCTGCTGAACAAGGAAAATGAGAACCAGCAGATCGTCGCCCGCTCATTGGGCATCATCCTGATCATGACCATCTTTATCCTGGGCACCCTGTACTGGTATTTCCGGACGATCTCCCGGGAAAAACGGCGTTCCGAAGGCCTGCTGCTCAACATCCTGCCGGCGGAAACAGCCAAAGAGCTGAAGCGAAACGGCGTGGTGGAAGCCGTAAAGGTCGAGGGGGTTACGGTATTATTCACCGACTTTGTGGGGTTCTCAAGGCTGGCCGAGGAAGTAGAACCCGAGCAACTGGTAAAGAGCCTCGACTTTTACTTCCGGGGCTTCGATGCCATCACCACTAAATGGGGCCTGGAGAAGATCAAGACCATTGGCGATTCGTATATGTGCGCCTGTGGCCTGCACACCCCCAACGAAGCCCATGCCCGCAATGTGATCAACACCGCCCGGGAAATGGTCGACCTGGCGAATAAAGAACTGGCCGCTGAAGACGGCCTTATCCACTTCGAGGTGCGCATCGGCATCCATACCGGCCCCGTGGTGGCCGGCATCGTAGGCACCAAGAAATGGCAGTTCGACATCTGGGGCGACACCGTGAACATCGCCTCGCGCATGGAGTCCATGTCCGAAAAGGGCAGGATTAACCTTTCGGAAACCACCTACCAGCTCATCAAGGATGAATTCACCTGTGAGTACCGGGGCGAAATAGACGTAAAGAACCACAGGAGGCTCAAGATGTATTTCCTGGCCGATAAGTCCTCCTCCGCCCCGGACGACGCTACTCCGGGCCGGGTAAAGGTCATCCAAACAGGGCTGAAAGAACAGGATCGCGAAGAGGACTGGCACCCACCCGTACTCAGCGACTACATAGATTGACCCCCCCGACCCCGAAGGCGGGAATAAAGCGACTGCCTGCAGGCCCTGCAAGAGACCAGGATCTATGGCCCACGCTCACGTGCCGGGGGCTTCTTATTCCCCCGGAAGGTCTGTATATTAGAGGTACGATACTACCAAAATCACCTTATGCGAAAGACCCTGCTGATCCTTTTGGCCTCCGGGTATCTTACCTCTCTTTCCGCCCAAAAGACGGAAGCCGGCGCTTCCCTCTATTCGGGATTCCTTGCCTTTGGTGGCGCCTCGGCAGCAGCCAGTTCCTTTTTTAACCATGCCGATGCTTACGATGCAACCTCTACCAACAACCCTTATGGCTCTAAAACCGGGTTGGGCTATGGAGTATCGGCCAGCGTGCAACGGGTCACCCGGCGCAACATCCTCCTGGGCCTCGAATTGGGCTATGAAGACCTGAGAAGCAAGATTGCCATCACCCGCATCAGCGGCTATACGGGGAGCGCCACCTACCAATACGAGGCAGAGGGCCAGACCTACCTGGCGTCCAGTTTCGTAACCCTTTACCCCTCGATCGGCTACCGGTTTACACTGAACCAATTGCACCTGGACCTGACCGGGGGCGTGGACATCGGCTACTGCCTGTCGACAAAGGAGAAGGGCGAGGCCACCGCCTCCAACGGCACTACCTATAAATCCTCCCTTGGCAGGGAAACGGTAAAGTCCGACATCCGGCAGCGGGTACACGTAACCACCGGCTATAAAAAGGCAGGCCTCTTTGCCTCCTATGCCTGGGGACTCACCAATTATAAGGATGGATTCGCCGGTGGGGTCAACGAATGCTACTCGAGGCTCTTCCGGCTGGGTGTGAGCTACCGCTTGAACTAAGGGCCGGCACAAGGCCGCCCCTAAATTACTTTAACCAGCATGCCTCGCTTTGGAACTTACAGATAAAAGCAGGAGATTCACCACCTACAGGAATGAATAAAGAGATAGAGCCACGTTTTGAAACCATAACAGAAAAGAAGCTGGCGGGCCAAAGCCTCTCCATGTCGCTGGCGAACAACCGGACCGGCGAGCTCTGGAAGGGCTTTATGCCCCGCCGGCAGCAACTCCGGGCTGTGGTAGATACCATCCTGTATTCCTTGCAGGTATACGACCCTGCGTATTTCCAACATTTCAACCCAACGCGGGAATACCTCAAATGGGCGGCAGTGGAAGTGGCCAGCTTTGAGGAGCTCCCCGCAGGTATTCATCCCTTTGTGCTTCCCGGCGGGTGTTACGCGGTGTTCCTGTATAAGGGTTCCAGTACCGACAGCCGCATCTTTCAATACATCTATACCGACTGGCTGCCACGATCGGGTTACGTGCTGGATCACCGCCCCCACTTTGAGCTGTTGGGAGCGCGATACCAAAACGGGAGCCCCGACTCCGAAGAAGAGATATGGATACCCGTTAAGCCTAAAGTATAGCCACTTTCCATGCAATCCTTGATCCGGATCCCTGTCGCAATCGCTCCCCTCCTCTGACGCATCCACCCCTCTCACTTATAAGGACAACGCAATAGCTTTGTGGTGCCTCTGCTTTACCACACTTCAATAGAATCAATATGGGTAAACTCACCACCTTCACCTTTATATCCCTCGACGGCTACTACAAGGGCCTCCATGAAGACATCTCCTGGCACCGCCACGGCGCAGAGGAAGGCGCCTTTTCTGCCGACTCGCTCAGCGCCGGCAACGTACTGCTGTTTGGCCGTCGCACCTACGGAATGATGGAAAGCTTCTGGCCTACACCAATGGCGGCGGAGCAGTTTCCCCAGGTGGCCGAAGGAATGAACCGGGCCGCGAAGATCGTCTTTTCACGCACCCTTACCGGGGTCACCTGGAGCAATACCCGCCTGGTGAAGGAAGATATGATCGGGGAGGTGCGGCGGCTCCGGCAGCAGTCCTCCAGAAACCTTACCCTGCTGGGCAGCGGCAGCGTTCTGACCCAGCTGGCCGGCGCCGGCCTTATCGATGAGTACTCGGTCATGATCGACCCGGTGGCGTTGGGCAGGGGCTCCTCGCTCTTTGAGGCACTCCCCCATAAGCTGGACCTGGAGCTTACCGGCAGCCGCGTCTTTAGCAGCGGGGTCGTCCTGCTCACTTACCAGCCCGCCGGAACCCAGAACGGGGATGTTCAAGCATCCTGATTCCTGTTCCTCACCTGACTTAAACAGTTTTGATTACCTGCATGTCCGGCATTGCCCCGGATTTCAGGCAAACGTTAAAATGACCTTTAATTACCTCCTTTTAAACGGTGGCTCTCACCAGGTCTATGCTAACTGATTAAAATCAGGATAGTTACGTCTTTTATTTAGCAAATTGCCTGCATGTTACTTATCTACAAAGAGAATATAGCCCTGAGGGTTCAGTGTGGTGAAGGTGCCGTCTGGATCCAGCCTGTCGTCTCTGAGTTTGATAACCGCTCCCTGCTCACTACCCTGGCGCGCAACGAAGAACTGCTGGCCCAGTTTTACCTGAGTCACCAGGACGTTACCGACACACCGGCGCAGGTGGCCGATTACTTCCGAAACAGGGGCTGGCTCGTACAGGTTCCTGGCCATGAAGAGCAGCAGTTGTGAAGCAAAAGCTTCCGGCAGCCGGCAATCAATGAGTCCAGGTAACAAACATTCATTCTACTCAGGCAACCGCCAGGATTGGTCCTATATGGCACAGGGCTTTCTGCAGGAACCCTAAAGAATCCTGGAAAAATACCACCTGATTTCCTAATCCCTAATTCCTGGTCCCTCCTCAATACAGGGGCCGGTGTACTTCCGGGCGCGTGGCACCCACAGTTTCTACCGTATAGGTCTTCAGGGCCGGCTCTTTAGCCGTCAGGCCGTTGATCTTCTGGATCAGTTCCTGGTACTGCCCACTGCGCTCATAGGCTTCTGCATCTTTCTGGCTTTCCCACTCGGTAACCGAAATGAACTCGTCGCCCTTTTGGGTGGGTTCCAGCAGCATGATGTGGATCAACCCTTTATGACGGCGTACCGCCGGGACCACCTCCTCGGTAAAGATCTTACGATGCAGGGCTATATGCTGGGGCAGAATCTTTGTAAAGGTTAAGCGTGCAAACATAGAAGCCTCCTTTTTGTGATATTAATACGGTGCTTCCAGGGGGACGCCGGACATAACCTACAAGGTCCCATTTTTCCTTCATTGAAACAATGATGGCGGTCAGGAGCGAAAAGAAATCCCACTGGAGAAACCAGGGATCAGGCGTGCCCGGCCGGGTGGAATCACCTCATTCTCCAGGCGGGCAGGAACCACATCCAACAGGGCGCCTCCGCGGACATTGTCACAAGAACGGGGCGCCGGGTTCCCATATCCCTTACCGTGCCCTGTTATATATTTTAACCACCTCCTTTCTGTCACACCGGTGCCCTTCCCTTTCTTTACCCCGATACGGCGGGTGCACTCTTATAGAACCGGAGGAGCGAAGGCAGTTCCCTTCATAGGCCATGCCACCCGGAGGCTGCGGCAGGGTGACGGCAGGGTAATCCCGTAGTAAAGGCCTTGCAGAGGCACTGCAATAGTACCCCAATAGTACTGTAGTAGTAGGGATACAGTACATAGCAAAAGGTACTATAAGGGTACTATTACAGTACTATTGCAGTACTATTGGGGTACTATTGCCATACTGTTACCTGGGCGTCACCCGGGGGTAATTTAAGCGTCAGAGGGGGTGTTTATACCATTAAAATGGTTCAAAAGGAGCGGCCGGCTAGGGTCTGCCCTGCCTGAAATGATCCCCGGGTCTTAAACGCCCCTCTCTCCCATCTCCTGTCTATTTGAAAGGGGAGGCGTGCTATTTCCCAACAGCTCATCACCCAAACCCGGGTCAGGAATTGGAAAGTGGTACTATTTCTAGTTGGGGTTTATGGATACGTAGGGAGTTGTGAGTGATAAGGGGGCGTCCACGAGAAACAGCAACCAGAAACGAGCAATCAGGAACGGCTCCGTGCCCATCATCAATTATAAAGGTCAATGCTTGTTTATTCGTTCCTGTTTCGCAGTAAAGAGTGTTAATTTCCTGGTCCACACAAGAGGTCTATTAATCAGTGAAAAGCCGCTCCAAGCCTACACCTTCATCATCGAACACTTCCGGGCTGTGCAGCACCTGCATTGCACTCCCAAATAGTACACGAGGGGGCAATGGGGAGCGGGAAAATTGGAGTAACTTACCAGACCAATTCCCTGCTATGGCTTCACCCCGCCAACTGGCTGCCATAATGTTCACCGATATTGTGGGGTACACTGAGCTGATGCAGCGCAACGAGGCTCATGCAGTGGCAGTGACCAAACGATACCTCGCTGTTTTTCATGAGACCGCCGCCGCCCATGGCGGCAAGGTGCTCAACGACTACGGCGAGGGCAGTCTATGCATTTTCACCAGTGCCATGCAGGCCATCGAGTGTGCCGTGAGCATACAGCGCCAGTTGCACCAGGAGCCCGCCGTGCCCGTGCGCATCGGGCTGCACATCGGCGAGATCTTTTTCGAAGAAGGTAAAGTATTTGGCGACGGGGTAAACATCGCCTCGCGCATCCAGTCGCTGGGCGTCGGCGGTGCCGTGCTGTTCTCCAAAGAGATGTACGAGACCATCAAAAATCACCCCCGCTTCAAGGCGGTGCTCATGGGGTCTTTCGAATTTAAGAATGTGGAGGAGTCTATGGAGGTCTTTGCCCTCTCCGGTAAAGGCCTGACGGTGCCGCGTCGTGAGCAGATGCAGGGAAAGCTCAAGGTGCCGGTATCCGACACGAGGCGTTCGCGCGGCACGCAGAAGAGCTGGCTGATTGCCACAGCCACCGTGTTGCTGGTGCTGGTGATCCTGGCCGTGGCAAAAAAGATGAGCAGCCCCACCGCTGCCTACGGGGCCGCCAAAGAACCCAACTCCATTGCCGTGCTCTACTTCAGCAACATGAGCGGGGATCCCCGGCAGGAATACTTCAGCGACGGCATTACCGAAGAGATCATCACGCGCCTTTCCATGATCGACGGCCTGCAGGTGAAAAGCCGCACCTCGGTACTCCAGTACAAAGGCAAGGGAAAGAGCGTCCGCCAGATCGCCCGCGAGCTGAGGGTAAAGCACATCCTCGAAGGCAGTGTGCGCAAGCAGGGCAACCAGCTGCGGGTGACCGCCCAGCTGATCGATGCCACCCGTGACGAGCACATCTGGGCCGAGCACTACGACCGCGAGCTCAAGGACGTGTTCAGTGTGCAGTCGGACATAGCCCGCCACATTGCCTCGCGGTTCCAGATTGCCCTGTCGGACGATACGCGCAAAAGGCTGGAAGCGCCCCTGACCCTTAATACAGAGGCCTACGACTACTACCTGAAGGCCCGCAGCCTGTCGTTCCTCGACTTCGGCTTTGGGGGCGAGGCCACCAGCAGGCAGACTTCTATAGAGTTGTTGCGCCAGGCCCTGGAGCTCGACCCTTCCTTTGCCGAAGCTTACGCCCTTCAAAGCCTCAACTATTCCAACGCCAGCCGCGATGGAAAAGACGCCAAACGATGGCTCGACTCCGCCGCGCTGCTGGCCCGGGCGGCCATCCGCTATGGGCCCACCAAGCCCGATGGCTACGAAGCCCTGGCCACCGCCTATGAAACTACCGGTGATATCGACAAGGCGTTGAAATGGGCGCTGAAAGCCGACGAGGCCCAGCCCTATTCCAGGGTGCTTTACACCGCGCGCCTTTATGCCCGCCGCCAGCAGTACGATAAAGCCATGGAGTGGACCATGAAGGCCGTACGCCACGATCCTGCCGAGCCGAGTCATTACATTTCGAAGGCCTTCCTCTTCTACGAATTGGGGATGATGGATTCCATGAAGCGTTATATCGATGTGGCGGCGATGATGGCACCCGAGCGCACCGACGCCCAGTCGGCGCTGATGCTTTTCTACCGCACCACCTATAACCTGGAGGAGTTCGAGCGGCTGGTGCGCACCAAGAACAGCAACGATGATAAGGTTTATAACTTCAGCATGGCGATCTTCTACCTCTTTGAACGCGACTGGAAGACCGCCGATTCTTTCTACCGCATTTCCACCCACCCCGAGGACATGGATGCCGCCCTCGTGAAGCTGCACCTTGGCGATGAGCCCACCGGCCGGCGCTACTTCCAGAAAGCCCTGGACACCCGGCTGAGCGCTACAGGCTACTGGGACCAATGGCGCTATTTCGATATCGCCCGCATCTACGCGGCGCTGCGCGACCCACGCTACCTCGAGTACCTGAATAAAGCGATCAAAATGGGCTGGCACGACTACCCCTTCTTCGAGCAGGATCCCTTCTTCGACTTTGTGCGCCCCACCCCCGCCTTCCGCGAGGTGGCCCGAAAGATGTACGAACGCAACGAGACCTTCAAGGCCCGGCTGCTGAAAGGCCTTTGAATAGCTGCAGGCCCTTCGCCTGAAACAGGTAAAACCCGAACTCCGCAGAACCTCTCATCTCCCTATCTGCCCATCTGCATATTTGCACATCTTCACATTTTCACATTTGCACATTTGCACATTTTCACATTTGCACATTTGCATATTGCCTTCTTTCCTCTTCCATCCCAATAACCACTCCCCGCTCCCGGAACACCCGCTTCAGGGTCTTCCCGGTCACGCCTATCGGAAAATCGCTCCACGGCATGATGACACAATGCTGCAGTTGCAGCGGCAACGGCAGCAGGGCGTTCAGCTCGCTTAACAGCTTTTCCGGGCTGTAGCAGAAGCTTTCGCGCAGTGCCACCGCCACGGCGGGTAGCTGGCTGCCATCGGGCTGCCGCTGCCCCCACACGCAGGCATCAAACACCGCCGGGTGCTTGTGGATCACTTCCTCGATGGGCAGGCTGTACACCGGCCCGCTGCAGGTATGGATCACGTCCACCAGCCGGTCCAGCTGCACCAGGTTTCCATCGGCATGACGGCGCACCACATCACCGGTAAAGAACCAACCATCGGTAAAAGCCTGGGCTGTCAGTTCCGGGGCCCTCCAGTAGCCGGCAAAGAGGGTCTTGCCCTTTACCTCCAGTCGTCCCGGCTCTCCGCGGCGGGCCATTCGCCCATCTTCGGTTCGGATCCTGACCTGCGGCCCCAGGGGGGTGGAGCCCGGCTTGCCGATGCGGCGATCGAAGCGGCGGGTAAAGCGGGTAATATAGCGGATCACCGACGGGGTGCCCACTTCGCTCGAGCCCTGGGCATCCATATAAATGGAGCCATCCAGCGGCAGGCCCAGGCTTCGGAAGACATTACCGCACCCCACGAAATGCCGCTGGATCACCTCGTGGCTAGCATCGGCGGTGCTGGCCCAAAAGCGCATGCGCGACAGGTTGTAACGCTGCGCTGGTACCTCCTTGAGTTTTGTATACACCACGGGAAAACCAAAGAACCCCGTGTATCCGCCCGCAGCCAGCTCGCGCAACACGGCATCGGCATCAAAGCTGTGCTGATCGTAATGGGAGCACCAATGCACCCGCAGGCCCATCAGCAGGCAGCTGTTGAACGTAAGGATCACGGCCTGGTGGTTGTTGGGTACCGCCAGCAGGGCCTTATCGTAGCGCCGCGACACGTGTACATAGCACAGCCAGCCACGCACTGCATGCGACTGGGCACCGTTGCGCAGCATCACCGCTTTGGGAAAGCCCGTGGTGCCAGAAGAATGCACCAGGTAAAGCACCTCTTCTTCTCCCCGCTCCACCGGGGGCAGCACCGTTCTGATTGCGGCAGCTTCTTCCTCCAGCCACAGCAGCTCCACTGCCGGGTACGCCCGCTCAAAGAGGGATTGGACCTCCATTTGAGCTTCACCGGCGAACTGCTGGCGGCGTTCCGCTATCAATACCTTTTGCACGCATCCTAAGCCACCGCCCTGGCGGCCGATGCGCTGCAGGGTGGCCGTATCCGACACCAGCAGCGTCGCGCCCAGGTGATCCAGGTAAGGAGCCAGGTCTGCCGCGGCAAACTTACTGTTGATAGGACAGGCAATATAGTCGGCCCGTACGGCCGCCTGTATGAACACGTGAATATCCAGGTGGTTTTGTTTCAGGATCGCAATTCGGGCGCCGCGCAGCGCGTGGCAGCGATACACGCTGCCTATATAGTCGGCCGTCTCGCGAATGCGTAGCGCACTCCATTCCCGCGGGTGAGGATACCTTTGAGCCAGGGCTGCTATAGTCCACGCAGGAGCGGTATCGGTAGTAAACAATACACTATTGCCATACCGTTGGGCGGACCAGTCCACAATACGGTCCAGCGAAACGGGCCGGAGGGCTAATGATAGTCGTCCAAAAAGACCCAGCCGGTGGGCCAGAAAGGCCGCATAAAGCAGCAGCAGTACCGTAACGGTCAGGAGGAGCATAAGGCATATGTTTAGTGGTGCAGGCCAGAGGCTGTTACATGCATTCTTTGCCTGTAAGAACTTCCCTACTCTAAGTTAGATTGGTTGCGCATCCTGTACTAATTGAATCTTGCAGACGCCAGGCTGTATATCCTGAAAAAGACGTTGGGACGCAACTAAAGGAGACAAAATGGGCGCTTGCCCGCACATTTTCCTAAAGCCCTTACCTCCTGTTGCAGGTTTTGCAAAACTGTCTGCGTTCTATAGAAAAGCGGTAGTGAATAATGGTGTGAAGGCAGGGAGAGAAAATGCAGTTCTTAGGATCATCAAGACCTGTGAATATTATAGCGATCCTGATAATCCATGTGCTATTCCTTCTCCCGGCCCAATTCCAACTTTCTTCTTGCTATCGCCGAGGGGCTGCCAAACACGTAGAACATCTTCTCCCGGAAGGTGGGTGCCGCCTTCACGTCGCGCAGGATGTCGCCGTATTCATGGAAGTTCAGGTAGAGCGGGTTCAGTGTTTCCCTGATCCGGGTAGTAATGCCATAGGTCGGCCGCTCTTCCTCGGGTTGGTAGGTGCCTAGCAGGCGGTCCCATACCACGAAGATGACCCCGAAGTTCTTGTCGAGGTACTTCTCGTCGGAGCCGTGGTGCACGCGGTGGTTCGAAGGCGTTACGATCAGCCACTCGAGGAAGGGATGCAGCTTCCGGATGTGCTCGGTGTGCTGCCAGAACTGGAACAGCACGCCTACCTGGTGCACCAGGAAAAAGATCACCGGGTGAAAGCCCGCCAGCGCTACCGGCAGGAAGAAAAGCAGCTTGAAGTGCTGCATCCAGCTGAGGCGGAACGACACAGTGAGGTTGTAGTGTTCGGCGGTATGATGCACCACGTGGGTGGCCCAGAAAAAGCGGTTAAAGTGTGATACGCGGTGGGCCCAATAGGAGCAAAAGTCATAAATGAGCAGGCAGGGAATAATGGTCCACCAGTTCAGCGCCATACGCCAGGGCACGAAGTTGTAGATGGCCACACAGCCATAGATGAGCGCTACCTTGACGGCCAGGTTCAGCGCCACGTTACCCAATCCCACAAACAGGGATCCAAAGGCTTCCTTCGTGTTGTATTGATGCTCGCCGTGCTTCCAGCCCCACCACGCTTCCAGGAAAGTAAAGAAGGCCATGGCGGGAATAGCGTATACAATAAGGTTGGCTGAGGCTTTCTCTAGGTCCGTGATTGCACTGTACGGGATGGTGTCTACACCGAACAATTCGTTCAACATACCGGGTTTTCGTCTAAGGGTTGAAGTCAAAAAAGTAAGATACATACAAATGAAAAGCCACTCCGCATTTTTTTGAAGAAAAGGATATTAAAAATTGATTAGGATTCAGGAAAGGATGGCCAAAGAGTTGCCCATTCAGGTTCCCTCTTTAAGTGTTCTCCAGGTAGTGTCTGCCATGGGCTCTGCAGACCTTTTCCTACATACAACCTATTGACCGGGGACCAATAATGAGTACCTTTAAGGAGCGCCAAACCACCATTCATGAAAACGGTATTCCTACTTGCATTGCTCTACGGCTCAACCTGCCTTGCGCAGAACACCATCAGGATAAAGGCCGGCACCCCCCTCAACCATGCCCTTTCGCCGGCAGAGCTCTACCAGTACGAGGCTTTCCGGCCCGGCCGCATCTGGTACAAGGATGGTCACAGTTCGGGAGGCCAACTGAACTACAACCGTTTTTTTGACGAAATGCAGTTCATCAGCAACAGGGGCGATACCCTGGCGGTAAACAACGAACCCTCCATCCGGTTCGTCGCCATTGAGAAGGACACTTTTTGTTATGCAGGAGGCTTTGTGCGGATTATGAGCGCCACGCCCACCGTAAAGCTGGCCATAAAGCAATGGCTGAAGCTGCAGGGCAATGAAAAGTATGGAGGCTATGGACAGACGTATACCTCCTCGGCCATAACCAGCGTAAGCCTCCTCGACGATGGCAAGCAGACCCATAGGCTGACCGTTAAGGAAAACATCCTCCTTACCCGCGAAGTCCAGTATTACTTCGGCGACCGCTGGGATCACTTCCTCCCTGCCACCAGGAAGAATGTGCTGGAATTGTTTGCTAAACACGAAGACGCCGTCCGACAGTACCTCAGGGAAAGAAAGGTAGACTTCCAAAAAGAAGAAGACCTGCAGGCCCTGTTTGTTTTCCTGGCAAAGCTGTAAGCTTTAGGCAGGATCAGTACTCGATAAGAAAAGAGCAGCATCATTTATACAGCCACTGTGGACGCTTATCACCAACCCGGGGTTCCATACACCGTAGCAGAGCCGCCACCATTAAGGAAATGCTGGACCGGGCCGTGCGCCCACCCACTCACCACTCATCACTCATTCCTCCAATTCCTCCACCTGCCAGCCCTGCTGAATAAAGAAGGCCTTTAACTGCAACCCCGGATTCCATATCCTGCTGTTGTCCAAAAAAACCGGGCGAGGTCCTCCTCTCCCTGCGCGTAGGTATGGATGCAATGGGAATTCTCGAATGGGCCCAGCGGCGGGGTGACCTGCACTTCCTGGCCGTTGTGGTACACCTGTAAGGATATATTGTCTCGTGATAAAAGCAGCATTAAAGAAGGATAAAATATATTACTCCTTTTATTTATGACTAAAATCATGATGCTCCACCAGGTCCTTTTTTTCATTATTCAGCAAAGAATTATATATATTTATTTCACCTGTTTACCAAAACGTGCTGCATATGCCTCCCGCCTCTTCTTATATCCTGTGTGTAGATGATGATGCCGATGACCTGTTGTTCATTACCTCGGCACTCCAGCAGGCCAATGCTGCGCTCCGCACTGCCGTGGCGTACAACGGTGTGGAAGCCCTCGCTTTCCTGGAAGAAGTCCACAGGGCGCATCAGCTTCCCTCCCTCGTTATCCTCGACATCAACATGCCGCGCATGGACGGCAAAGAGCTGTTGACGGCGCTGAAGAAAGATGCGCGTTTTGCCTCCCTGCCGGTAGTGGTGTATTCCACCTCCGGAGCAGGAGTCGACCGCCTGTTTTGCGCCCACTACGGCGTTGAGCTGGTCACCAAGCCAAATACGTACGATGAAGTGGTCAGTGTGATGCAATACCTATACAGTACGCTGAACAGCCCCCACTGACCATAGCTAAACGTTCTTACCATAGATTCTAACAGTGACGGCCTCTGTCTTTACAGGGGCCTTTATTATGAATGGTGAATGATGAAAAGTCACAAATCTTGTTGTAATGAGTCTCCCGACTCATTACCGGGACCTTCCATAATCCACAGGATAGGTCCCCATCAGCCACAGATCCGCCATGTCAAAGAACTAACCCCCCGCCCCCTAAAGGGGAGAAGGCCGGCTCACAAAGCCTTTTGAACAGGCACTCTTGCTTGTCCACTACAAAGTTCCTTAACACCATCTGCATGGAGAAGTACCCCAGGTCTAAGTAGGTCTATGTTTCCTATTTCTTCCTATTTAGGGTTTCTGAATGAGTGATGAATGATGAGTGATGAGTAGCATCATCGTGCAACGCAACGAGAAATCATAATCCTGTTATCTGCGTCCATCCTAATAATCCCCGTTCCCCCTTCTCTTCGTGTTCCCGATACTATCAGGATCGTACTAATTCATGTTCTCTCCCTAATCCCTAATTCCTATTCCGATAGCTATCGGAACCTAATCCCTCTTTCTACGACCTTACCTCCAGCAGCCTCCGGGTACTCTCCTCAATGGTGCGCCGACAGGCGGGGCCGCTCTTTTTAAAGTAAATGCGCGTAGGCATATCGCCGAACACAAAGAGGGCGATATCACAGATCCAGATCAGCACACTGGCTTCGTGGCCTCTTTCCATCAGGTAGATGGCACCGCCGCGCGGGGCGGGGCAATGATCGACCAGTTCCAGCACGCCCGCCCCTTCGAAGGGCTCGGAATCAATGGTGACGGCGATCTTACGGCTTTTGCCCGCCAGCATCTTCAGCAGGCGGTTGGTGCCGGCGCGCAGGCGCAGGTCCTCTTTATTGCCGCCCTGGGCCAGGTAGTCCGGCAGGTCAATATACCAGGTGGCGTCTTCTTTCACAAAGGTATAGGTGTGCTGGTCGGGGTGACCGGAGGCAAGCGCATGTCTTACCGCTTCAACAGTACGTAATTGCATTGGTGGTGCTTTTTTATAGGTAATTGAATAAAGGGGACTAAGAACCGGTGGTCCTGGCTGGGGGTCTTAAGTAGCGTGCGAAAGAATAGGCACAGGGTTTACCGGGAGTGCCCGGCAATGAATAGCGGTTGCTTTTGTCGCATAGGCGACCAGGTGGTAGTAGAAGGTTGTCCTCATGGTGGTTGGTTGGTTTAAAAATCAGTGGTCTTCACAGGCTGCACGGACAACTTATTCTCCGCCCGGGGCGGGCCAACGCATCCGAAAAGATGGTGCCAAAAAGCCAAAATGTGAATAACTGAGCAGGAAGTTGATTACAGTCATGCGGGGAATGTGAGACGTGAAAGGTGAAAGGGTCATTGAGTCATTAAAATCCACCTCATTTTTCCCTTATCGCTCCGACGTTCAGATAATCGTCAAAAACGAATACCCACAGCACAACAAACCGTTACAAAAAAAGCGCCCGCATTTCTGCAGAACGCCTGACTATAACTACATTACTTTAAATGTCTTCGTGCCCCTTTGTGCCTTCGTGTCCTCATGTCCTCGTGCCTGCCCGACCTGGCATCATTCAGACGGGGGTTCAATCACTAATCCCCTGCTCCCTCCTAATTCCTAATCCCTATTCCGATAGCAATCGGAACCTAATCCCTTGCCCCCTGTCCCTAATTCCTCCTCAAGAAGCAATCTTCTTCACCATCACCGGGCTCTCCGGCTTCGAGATATCGTAGAGGATAATGCCGTCCTGCACAAAGCAGATAAGCACGCCGTTGTAGGGGATCACATCCACGTACAGGCCGTCCTTTATGGTATCCAGCAGCACCGGCTCGTTGGGCTTGCTCACATTGAACACTTTTAGTCCCGCGGTGCCGCAGCATATGTATAGTATGTTGTCCTGAAGCCCCAGCCCCACCGGGTCGGGCAGCGGCACCGTCTTCACCAGCTGCGGCTTCGTGATGTTTTTGATGTCGTGTACATACAGCCCACTGGTGGCGGGACCGCAGGCCGTGCCTCCCTTCAGGGTGACAAAGGCCACCGAGTCGTTGGCCACCACCGGGTCGCAGCTGCGCGCATGAGAGGCCATGCCCACCATGCGGGGTGCCGATGCCGTGTCGATGGAGTAGATAAACAGCCCGGCGCGGGAGCCGAGGAACAGGTACTTGCCATAGGGATAAATGGTTTCCACGTCCCAGGTGATGGGCACGTAACCTACTTTTTTGGGTGCCGCCCCGTTCTCGAGGCTATAGGCATGCAGGTAGCCGTTGCTCACGGCGTATAGGTGATCGCGCGCAATGGTAAAGCGGGCCAGCGAGCCGCCCTTGCCGGTGTCGGGCGTGCTGGCGGCACTATTGGCAGCTTCCTTGGTGCAGCCGGCCACGATGGTAGCGGCAGCAAGGAAAAGCGCAGTATACAGGAGCAGGAATTGCTTGTTCATGTCAGTGTGTTTAGGAATTAGCGTCTGTAGCAAGTGGCATAAATAGAGTCCTTCACCCAGCCCACTACCACGCTGTCGTAGCGGGGGCAGGTATAATAGCCGGTGTCGGCCGGCTGCACCAGGGGATAGTTGTAATTCATCTCGGGAAAAGCGCCTGCCACGCGCGCCACTTCCCGGGGTTGCAGCGGGTCAGTGAGGTCAAGGGTCACCAGGTCGTCGAGCGAGTTGGTGTATAAATAGTTGCCGCGGATGGAGAGCTGCGCACAGCCCTGGAGCACGATAAAGCCCACGCGGTCGGCGGCGGCAGGATCGGTGTTGTCGATCACGTGGATGCCCTTGCCCACGTCCACCTGGAAGATGTAACGGCGGAAAGCATAGATGTTGCCCGCCTGCTTCAGGGGCTGCTTGCCGGGGAGGTACTGAATGGTCTTGGCCGAGGTCTTAGTGTCGTATACGGGCTTGTTGCCCCAGACCTTGTGCCTGGGCGGCTCGGGGCCGTAATAACCGTTGGGGTCCCAGTTCCAGCAGGAACACAGTCCCATTGTTGCCAGTAGCAGGAGAAGGAGTCTCATAGCAGTGTGCGTTTGTATGTATTGAGCCGCGCATCCGCCCAACCGTTGCACTTCGCCGGAAATAATTTTTCAACCTCGTGGAACAGGGTTTGCCCTCATACCCGGGACAACCCCTCTGATGAGCAGGAATTAGGTTCCGATAGCTATCGGAATAGGGATTGGAAATTAGGAGGTTGGGGACAAGAAAGGACTCTTAGGTTTTCGGACACAACTCCGTCTCACGTTCACGTCTTACGTCTTACCCGGCATTGCGGGGTTCTGCCACATCTGCCGGCAGCATCACCTTGAACGCTGCCCCCACGCCCGGCTCGCCCTCCGCCCATATAAGACCCTGGTGATTCTCCACCACCTTGCGGGCAATAGCCAGGCCTATGCCTGTGCCGGCGTATTCAGCCTTACCGTGCAGTCGCTGGAACATCTCGAAGATCCTGCCGGCATACTGGGGCTCAAAGCCAATACCATTGTCGCTCACTTCCACGAGGTGATAAACCCCCTCAGCCAGCGGCGGTTCTGCCGGGGCTTCACCGGCGCTCACCTTCCGGGTAGTGATGGCAATGCAGGGTGGCACGTCGGGCTTGCTGTATTTCAAGGCATTGGACAGCAGGTTATGAAACAGCTGCTCCATCTGCCTGCGGTTGCCCTGCACCGTGGGCAGCGGCGTCAACCCGATCTGCGCGCGCTTTTCTTCTATGGGCACTTCCAGGTCGGCCAGCACCTTTTTCACTGCTTCGTTCAGGTCCACGGCTTCCTCCTGCCGGGGCTGGTTGCTCACGTGCGAAAACTCCAGCAGGTCGTCCACCAATTGCTGCATGCGGTCAGCCGCCGACTCGATGCGGCCAAACAATCCGCCTTCGTCTTCGGTCAGGCGGTCCGACAGGGAGGCCTTCAGCCGCTCGCCAAAGGTGCGGATCTTGCGCAGCGGCTCCTTCAGGTCATGCGAGGCCGCATAAGCAAACTCCTGCAGGTGCATATTGGAGCGCTGCAGTTCCTGTACGGTTCTTTCCAACTGCAGCTGCGCTTCCTTGATGGGTGTCACATCAGTAAAAATGTGGATCAGGTGATCGGCGTCCAGCCGCGATACCGTCAACTCGAGCCACCGTTTTACCGGCTCCAGGTGATATTGCATCACGAAGGGCTCGCCACTCTCCAGGGTTTGTACGCAGCTTTTGTAGTAGGGCGACCCAATAATGCCCGGGTCGAGCTCGGTAGCCTTTTTGGAAAGGTAGAGTTCCCGGGGAAGGCCGCTGTATTTTACCGCCGCATCGTTGGCCATAACGGTCAGGGCATCCACCACCTCGCCGCTGTCATTCCTCAACACCCTGCTCACCGAAATGCCGTTGGACGAATGGTGCAGGATATTGTCGAGCAGGGCTTTCTGCTCGCCCAGCCGCACCGCCTGCTCTTCCAGCAAAGCTTTTTGCTGCTCCAACTGCCGGATAATGTTGCGCTCCCGGGTAATGTCCTGAACTATGGTCAGCACCCCGCCACGCAGGCGGGTGCGCAGCACACGGGCCCATTTGCCCAGCGCCGCGTTATACACAGTGGTTTCCGACTTGTGGCCTTCCTGGAGTACGTTCACCATCTCGGCCAGTATGCTGGAGCGTAACTCGTTCGTCAGCGTAGGAGAGTTTTCCAATGTCAGGCCGTCCAGCTGTTCGCGCTCCAGGTTGAGGTAGCGAAGCCCTTCCTCGTTGGCATACACGTAGGCAAAATCAACGATGGCACCATCCCCTTGCCGGTGAATGGGCGGCATCCACACTATGGCCTGGGGATGATTGTCATAAACTTCGGCAAAGAATTGGGGATCATATGCGGCGTTGTACTTCATTTCCTGCTTCATAGTGTAAAAGGGCTTACAAGATACGATGATTATTCCCGTCGTCTTGATACCGTCGGGTGCGCGTGTTCCTTACGCTACTAATTCTGTTTCTTTATTTTG
>DASWYM010000046.1:0-8367 GCA_036404975.1 Chitinophagaceae bacterium | reverse complement strand
CCCGCGCTAAGCACTCCTGGTGGTACAACGCCGTAAGCGCCGTAACTACCTGGTTCCGCAGCTCACAGCATATGGGCAATACGTATTACCCCGCTTCCTAAAAACTGTAGCCTATGCGTTCTATCTGGTCAGGTTCCATTTCTTTTGGCTTGGTCAACATCCCGGTAAAGCTGGTCAGCGCCGTGCAAACCGAGGAGATCGACTTCGACATGCTGTCGAAAAAAGACCTGGCGCCCATACATTACGCACGCATAGACTCCAAAACTGGAGAAGAAGTACCCTGGAAGGATATCGTCAAAGGCTATCAGTACACAAAGGGCAAGTATGTGGTGGTGGAGCAGAAGGATTTTGAAAAGGCCAGCCCCGAAAAGTCGAAGTCTATTGATATCGTCCAGTTTGTAAAAGAAGACGAGATCAATCCAATCTATTACGAGAAACCTTACTACGTGGTTCCCGGCAAGGGAGCCGATAAATCCTACAAGCTTTTGGTGAAAGCGCTGGAGGATACCGAAACCGTCGGCATTGCTGAATTCGCGATGCGCAACCGTGGACATCTCTGCGCCCTCAAGCCCTACGAAGGAGCGCTGCTGCTCAACCAGCTGCGCTACCACGAGGAGTTGAAAAACATCCCGGCCGAGGCCATGCCCAAAGAACGCATCCGCGACAAAGAATTGGAATTGGCTATAAAGCTGGTCGACCAGCTGACCGAAAAGTTTGATCCTGCCGCCTTCAAGGATACCTACATCGCCCAACTCAAAAAGGTGATCAAGGCGAAGGCTGCCGGTAAGAATATCCGGATTGCCGAGCCCGATAAGAAATCAGCGACCGTGAAAGACCTCATGGAAGTTTTAAAGCAAAGCCTGGGCAACGGCAAGAAAACAGCTTAGCGTTTGTTTTTTATTGTACAGTTTGAAAAGGGGTGTGGTTGTGAGCCACACTTTTTTTATGCCCCCATTCTAAACTCAAAACTCTAAACTCAAAACTCTTCTGATGGCACAACATTTTCCCTTTACCTCCCTATGAGCTTATCGCTGTACCAAAAGAAGCGGAAGTTTTCCGAAACCCCGGAACCAAAAGGAAAGGAGAAGTCCTCGAAAGAGGCCCTGCGCTTTGTTATCCAGAAGCACGACGCCTCTTCGCTGCACTACGACTTCCGCCTGGAGATGGAAGGGGTGCTGAAAAGCTGGGCCGTGCCCAAGGGGCCCTCGCTGAACCCGAAGGACCGGAGGCTGGCCATGATGGTGGAAGACCATCCCTATGACTACCGCACGTTTGAGGGCGTGATCCCCGAAGACAATTACGGGTCGGGTACCGTCATCGTATGGGACGAGGGTACCTACGAGCCGGCAGGAGGCGAGGGGTTGAGCGCGAAGGAGCAGGAGGCGATCCTGCTGGAGGGATTGCGCAGCCGCAGCCTGAAGCTCGTGCTGCACGGCAAGAAGATCAAAGGATTATACGCCCTCTTCCAGTTGCGCCGCGACAAAGAAGAAAAGTCGTGGCTGTTGGTCAAAAAAGAAGACGGGTTCTCGGGCGATGCAGACATTGCCGAAGAGAACAAGTCGGTGAAAAGCGGCAGGACCCTGGCGGAAGTGGCCGCCGCCGGCGGCGCAGAGCTGAAGCACCCCGAAGAAGACCTTCAGAAAAGTGTTGCCCGCGCCAAAAAAGCAAAGCCGGCCAAAGCGGCTAAAACAGCTGCCCCGGCAAAAAAGCCATCCCCTGCAAAGAAAGCATCCCTACGCAAAAAGAACGGCAACATCAAAGCCCTGCTGGGGGATAGCTTTCAACGGGCGCGCGAAGCCGACATGCCGGCGCAGGTCGTACCCATGATGGCCACCCTGGTGGATGAACCTTTCGATAACGACAACTGGCTCTACGAGATCAAGTGGGACGGCTACCGCGCTGTTGCCTACGTGCTCGACGGCGAAGTGGAGCTGGTGTCGCGCAATGGGAAGCCCTTTACCGGTCGCTACAAGCCTGTGGCTGAGGCGTTGAGCCGGCTCAACGTGAGTGCCGTCTTCGACGGGGAGATCGTGGCGGTGGACGAGCACGGCCTCGCCAACTTCCAGCTCCTGCAGAACTGGATGAACACACCCGAAGCCCACCTCCAGTTCTTTATCTTCGACGTACTCTGGCTCGACGGCTACGACGTAACCGCCCTGCCCCTTACCGAACGAAAGGCCCTGCTGCAAAAGATACTGCCCCCCGACCACGAGATCCTCAAGTACAGCGACCACGTGGCAGGGAAGGGAGGCGAGTTCTTCCGTGCCGCTCTTGACCAGGGACTGGAAGGCATTATGGCCAAGCGGGGCGACAGCCCCTACCAGGTCGGTACCCGCACGGCCGACTGGCTGAAGATCAAGGTGGCACAGCGCCAGGAGGTGATCATTGCCGGCTTTACCGAGCCGCGCAATACCCGCCAGTTCTTTGGCGCCCTGCTGCTGGGCGCCTACAACGAGGAGGGCGAACTGGTGTACGTGGGCCACACGGGCAGCGGCTTTAACCGCAAAAGCCTCGAAGCCATCTGGAATAAGCTAAAGCCCCTGGAGGTGGAACAATGTCCTTTTAAGAAGTGTCCCAAATCCAACATGCCTGCCACCTGGGTGAAGCCTAAGCTGGTGTGCGAGATCAAGTTCACCGAGTGGACCAAGGACTGGATTGCCCGCCACCCCATCTTTATGGGCCTGCGCACCGACAAGAAAGCCCGCGACGTGCGCATCGAGAAAACTAAAAACAGTGCAACCATGGTAAAGAAAAGCGCTCCCGCCAAAAAGGCTGCCCCTAAAAAGGCAGCCACAAAGAAAGCCCTTCCAAAGAAAGCGGCGGCAAAGAAGGCGGATTCTTCCAAAGCCCCGGCTCAAAAAAAAAGTCTGTTAAAGACTAAGACCTCGGGCCTGCAGCTGTCGCTCGACAACGGGGTCGACCAAACCATTGTGATCGGCCAGCAGGAGCTGGGCCTTACCAGCCTCGATAAAGTGTACTGGCCTAAGGAGGGGACGCTCAAGATCGACATGGTGAACCACTACCTGCGCATGGCGCCCTTTATTCTGCCCTATATGCTCGACCGGCCGCAGTCGATGCACCGCTATCCCAATGGGATCAACGCCCCGGGCTTTTACCAAAAGGACGTGCAGGGTAAAGTGCCCGAGTGGACGCAGAAACATACCGACTTCAGCGAGTCGACCGATGTGGACGTCGATTACCTCGTTTGTAAGGACGAGGCCACCCTCATTTACATGGCCAACCTGGGATGTATTGAAATGCACCCCTGGCACTCGCGCGTTCAATCGGTGGATTACCCCGACTGGTGCCTCATCGACCTGGACCCCGAAGGTATTTCGTTCGACAAGGTGATCGAGTGTGCCCACGTGGTGCGCGAGGTTCTCGAATCGATCGGGGCCGTCAGCTACCCGAAAACTTCGGGCTCCACGGGGCTGCACATCTACATCCCGCTGGGCGCCAGGTACGACTACGACCAGAGCAAGCAACTGGCCGAACTGGTGGTGACCTTAGTGAACCGGGAGATCCCCGACTATACCAGCATCGAGCGCAGCCCGGCAAAGCGCAGGAACAAGATCTACCTCGACTACCTGCAGAACCGCGAAACCCAGACGGCGGCAGCGCCCTACTCGCTGCGCCCCAAGCCGGGCGTGCCGGTGAGCACCCCCCTACACTGGGACGAGGTGAAAAAGGGACTCACGCCCACCACCTGGCACATCCAAAACATCTACGACCGGGTACGCAGCGAAGGCGACCTGTTCCGCGGTGTGCTGGGCAAAGGCATCAACCTGGAGAAGGTGCTGCAGAAGCTCGAGTCCGTGGTGCGCTAGCAGAGAGTCCATGGTCCATAGTCCATGGTCCATAGTCGCGAACTACAGCGTGAAGAGGTTTATAGGACGCGATTAAGGATTATTGGATAATTCATTATTGCCTTGCGGGTGCAGGTGGCCTACTGTAGGAAGGCTCCTGCAGCTGGAACCCACTCATCACTCACCACTCATCACTCATTGCTTTCGCGTAAAGCGTAAAGCGTGCAGCGTGTAGCCTCCCTATCTCACGTCTCACGTTTCACGTCTCACGATCCCTCCCCGCTGGCTTAATTTTTTTGCACTTTTAAGGTTATGGAAGGGATGCAGCCGTTCAGATGGGGTGTCTTTGGCGGGCCCGATAAAGTAAAAGCTTTTGCCGGTGACCTGCAGCATGCAGAAGGCCGGCATGTGCTGGCCGCCCTGGTGGCTGCGGAAGAGATGCCGGAACTGGCCGGAACCGCCCACGTGGCCGACCTGGAGCGCCTGCTGCAGGCAGGCGTGGATGCGGTGTACCTTGCCACCCCCTGGGGCGAGCACTACCACCAGGTGCGGCAATGCCTGCTGCACGGGGTGCCGGTGCTGTGCGAAAGGCCCATAGCTACAAATGCCGGCCAGCTCCGCAGCCTGATGCAGCTGTCGGCCGACACGAACACCTTTATGATGGAAGCCATGTGGATCCGCTTTTTACCCTCCATTAAAAAGATCCTGTCGGTGATCTCCACCGGAACCATCGGCGAGGTGGTGGCGGTAAAAGCCTCCATCAGCCCGAAGTTTATCGCCCGGGGCGCGCAGAGCGCCGAAGAAAGCCTGGGCACCCTGATGGAACTGGGTGTGTACCCGGTATTCCTCTCGACGCTGTTTTTGGGCAAGCCCGAATACGTGCAGGCGGCCGGCAGGCTGCTCCCCGGTGGCCGGCGCGACAACTTCTCGGCCTTTTTATCGTTCCGCGAAGGGCAATACGCTTTCCTGGAAACGGGCCTGGCCCTGGGCACCTCCTTGGCGGTGATCCAGGGCGGCAAGGGAAGCATCACCATCCGCAACCCCTGGAGCGCCAAGCCCGAAGGCATCGAGGTGGACCTGCCCGACGGCACCAAGGTGCTGCACCGCAGCGACTGGCCGGGCCTGGGGCTGCACTTCGAGCTGGATGAGGTAGCGGCCTGCGTAGGGCGTGATGAAATCGAGTCGCCCTTGTATTGCCATCATTTTATGCTCGATGTGTTGCATACCTTAGACGCGATCCGGGTACAATTAGCATAACCATTGAAAACAATGATTTTGACAAAACATCCTTCTTTGACGATTTATGACACCGAAGCCGTGGAGTTCATCAACGCGGGCTTCGATATCATTGCACTCGACCGGGAGTGCCGCTTTACCGAAGGCCCTGTATGGCACCCGGAAGGCTATTATTTGTTCAGCGATATCCCCGAAAATGTTATCTATAAGCTGGACCCCGGCCACCGCAAGGAAGTGTACCTGCAGCGCAGCGGCTGCACTCACAACGACCGCGAGGACCTGCATGAGCAGGTGGGCTCCAATGGACTGGCATGGGAGCCCGATGGCGAGCTGCTCGTGTGCCAGCACGGCAACCACGCCGTAGCCAAATACAACGGCAGCGAGCTGGTGCCCTTTCTTACCGGCTATGGCGGCCGGCCTTTCAACAGCCCCAACGATATCGTGTGCCGCGCCGACGGCCGCATTTTCTTTTCCGACCCGCCCTATGGCCTGAAGGGGCAGGTGCCCAACGGGGGCAAGTACCAGGAGAAAGCAGGCATCTACTGCTGGTTTGACGGCGAGGTACTGCTGGTTTCCCACTTCTACCAATATCCCAACGGGGTGTGCCTGTCGCCCACCCACGACCTGCTGTACACCTGCTCCACCAAGCCTTTCGAAAAGGTGGTGCTCGAGTTCGATGCCGAAACCCTGGAGCTGCGGCGCGAGCTATGCCGCGAAAACAGCGACGGCATCAAGTGCGACCGCTATGGCAACCTCTACCTGGCCACCAGCGATGGCATCTGCATGCTGAACGCCCACGGTAAACGCCTGGCCCTCATCGAGCTGGAAACCCCGCCGGCCAACCTGTGCTGGGGTGGCCCCCAGGGCAACGACCTGTTCATTACGGCCCGGCAGAATGTGTTCTTTATTCCCGGGCTCCTGAAAGTAGGCTAAAGGCGTGCATCATTCAGATGGCAGCTTCTTCTTAAATGATACTCTGATTAAAGGGGAACGTTCTGTTGCTGAAAAGCAGATGCAGACCCCAGGCTCCTTTATTCTCATGATCTTCTCTGGATGTTCCGTAGATATTCCCATCTAATTCCCTATCCTCGTAGATAGGGAATATATAGGGAATTAATAGGGAATATCTAGGGAATATGTAGGGAATTTAGGAGGAGGGATTAGGGTCCCGATAGCTATCGGGAGGGGATTAGGGATTAAGAAGGGAGAGCCATGTATGATTGCGAAAAGAGGAGGGCTGGTGCGGAAATGGCCATAATGACTTACTGACCCACTAAGAGGGTCCAGGTGCAGCCGTGCAAAAGGACCGATAACAAAAAAGGTCCTGACATTGCTATCAGAACCTTTTATTCTCTCATCCCTGCGCTGGCATTACCCAGATCAGGTTCAACGGGTATATTCTCAGGTTTTCGATTGACAACCACCCCTTGAGAGAAATGCATTCACTACATATCGCCCACAAACTGTGCCAGTCTCCCTGTTGGCGGCACCTGTTTTGAGTATTTATCCGTTGATGATCTCCCCGCCGTTGGGGTGCATTACCTGGCCGGTCATATAGGAGGAATCCTCGCTGGCCAGGAACAGGTAGCAGGGGGCTACTTCGGCCGGCTCGCCGGCGCGGCCCAGCGGCACGTCGGAGCCGAACTCCGCTACTTTCTTTCCCTTGAAGGACCCCACGATCAGGGGCGTCCAGATGGGTCCGGGGGCTACGGCATTGACACGGATGCCCTTTTTGGCCAGGCTCTGGGCGAGGCTGCGCGTAAAGGTGACAATAGCCCCCTTGGTGCTGGAATAATCGATCAGCTCGGCGCTGCCGCGGTAGGCGGTGACCGAGGTGGTATTGATGATGACCGAGCCTTTCTTCAGGTAGGGCAGGGCAGTGCGGGTAATGTAGAACATGGAAAAGATGTTCGTCTCGAAGGTTTCGCGGAGCTGCTCGGAAGTGATGTTCTCCAGCGACTTCTGCTCTGTCTGGGTGGCGGCATTATTCACCACGATATCGAGGCGGCCGAGTTTCTTGACCGTGTCGTTGACCAGCTTTTCGCAGAAGCGCTCTTTGCGGATATCGCCAGGCAGCAGCAGGCAGGTGCGCTCGAACTCGTTTTCAATAATGCGCTGCACCTCGAGGGCGTCGCGTTCTTCCTGGGGCAGGAAGGAGATGGCCACATCGGCGCCTTCCTTGGCAAAGAGCAGGGCCACGGCACGCCCGATGCCGCTGTCGCCCCCGGTGATGAGGGCTACCTTGCCGGCGAGCTTGTATTTGGGATCGGGTTTGAGGGATTTGGGCTTAGGTGTCATCTTGGCCTCCAGTCCGGGCATGGGCTGGCTCTGTGCTTTCCGTAGCGGTTTCTTTTCTCCTCCTTTTTGAATAAATTTTTAGAAGGTTATAGAAATTTTTATACCACCGTATTCATACATCCCCTATTTTTGCAACCCGATCAGCGGAAATGTTCGCGTTGACCGGCAGTTCTTATCTACTTTGGGGAATTAGCTCAGCTGGCTAGAGCGCTTGCATGGCATGCAAGAGGTCACCGGTTCGACTCCGGTATTCTCCACGCTTTAAAGGTTCGCAGCAATGCGGGCCTTTTTTGTTTCCAGGCCCTAATGCTTCAGGCAGGTTCCCGCTTTTGCTTCCTGTTATGAACCACCTTTACGCTGTGCGTAGTCTCTGCTATGGTAAGGTGGGCCGCATGGAGTGTGCACGCATCAATACACTCTCCGCAAGCAATGCATTCCTTGTTGTCTAGCACTACAGCTTTGTCATCATAAGTAAAGGCATGGCTCTTACAGGCCTTGCTACAGGACTTGCACCCAATGCATCCCAGTTGCACCCCGATAACCGCTGCTCCCGGGATCTTGCTCACCCATCCCAGCACCAATCCGACCGGGCACAGTACTTTGCAAAATGGCCGATAGGTCAACACTGACGTCACTAACAAGAGGCCAAGAAGAATCCAGCTGATCGTATTTGTGGCAAACAAGTTAAACGCCGTTTTAAATGGGTCAACCGCGTTCCATATTTTCGTATGCGTTACCAGCAGTTGTGTGATTAGCGCCACCAGAATGACAATTCGGATGTGGTACAGGATCTTTTGTGCCCTTACGGAATTAAGAAAGTCAAACCTGGCCGGCAGGTGAACCAGGTCCTGGAGGGCCCCGAAGTGACAGACCCACCCGCACCACACCCTGCCTAGGAAGTACGTAATGGGGATGAGCGCCAGAAACCACAGCAGCGGTGCAGGACGAAACGACTGCCCCGACACAAATAAGATCGTTTCTTGCAAGCCAGACAAAGGACACGGACAGGAGCCCTGGTAAAACCCCA
>DASWYM010000045.1:0-5248 GCA_036404975.1 Chitinophagaceae bacterium | reverse complement strand
CTGGAAGATGAGTGTCTGGATATGCCGGAGCTCCGTACCACCATACAGGTTAAGTCGGCCGCACGCAGACAATAACCATCGAGGATGACTGTAACCGGTTTGCCGTACCGGACGTACCAAATGCCGGCAGGTTACAAATGTTCCTGGAAGTGGTGCGGAAGATATTAAAGGCCAAGCCCCAAATCAAAGCGGCACCCACCTCCGACATCTTCTATATTTGAGGGCGTGTAAATACTGCACTGAATGGTACAACTTTCTTCCTTGTTCTCTACCCTCCGCCATCAATAAGCATAGATCCCTCACTGCGTTCGGGATGACAATGGCTGAGGGCTTACTGAACACCAGCATTCCGACAGCACATAACATAGATTCTTCCAGAATGACAAGGCTAATTTCACTACAGATCACAAACACTCCGATACTGGAAGGCTCATGCCATTTGTCTTGCTTCCTCATCATCCAACATCCAACTCCTCCTCATTCCTAATCCCTATTCCGATAGCTATCGGAACCTAAGTCCTTTGATAGGGCCTATCGATCTCCCCCGCCCGGAACCACCGGTAGCCATACGCTTCCAGGATAATCGTGTGCTTGCCCTTCTCGTCGGCCACACTCTCCACGTTCTTCATCAGGTCGATAAGCCGCTCCTCCTTCACCTTGCGGTTGTCGAGCACCACTTCGAGCGGCTTTTCGGAGAAGTTGTGAAAGATGAGCAGCGAGTGCCCCTGCCACGAATAGCACATGCCCAGCACGTGGGTATAGCCCAGGTCAAGGATCTCCCAGCTGCCGTAGCCAATCTCGGGACACTCCTTGCGCAGGCGGATGAGCGATGTCATCCAGTTGAGCAGCGACGAGGGGTCGCGGCGCTGGTTCTCCACGTTTACGTGCATGAACGAGTAGAAGCCTTCGTTGATGATGGGATGCACCAGCTTGGGTGCTTTAGAAAAGCCTGCCCCTTTTTCAGCCGACCACTGCATGGGGGTACGCACCGCCTCACGCTCGGGCAGCGACAGGTCGTCACCCATACCGATCTCGTCGCCGTAACGGATCACCGGCGTACCGGGCAGCGAGAACATGAGGCTGTAGGCCAGCTCGATCTCCGGGCGGCTGCCCAGCATGGGTGCCAGCCGGCGGCGGATACCCCGGTCGTACAACTGCATGTGCTCATCGGGACCAAAGCGGTCGAAGACGGCCTGCCGCTGCTCGTCGGTAAGGCGCCCCAGGTCCAGCTCGTCGTGGTTGCGCAGGAACTGTGCCCACTGGCTGGTGGGGAACAGCTCACGGGTTTCTTCCAGCGCCTTTACCAATGGCGCGGTGTCGCCCGTGGCCAGCGTGTAAAACATATGCTGGTTCACGTAGAAATTGAACATGAGGTGGATGCCGTCGCCATCGTCGCCGAAGTAGTTCTTGTTCTCCTTAGGCAGCACGTTAGCCTCGCCCAGCAGCACGGCATCGCCCCTGCGCCAGGTCAGGAAGCGGCGCATCTCCTTCAGGTAGTCGAAGCGCAGCTTCGGCTTCTTCTTCCCCGGTGCCGGCGACTCCAGGATAAAGGGCACGGCATCCACGCGGAAGCCCGCCACCCCCAGCTGCAGCCAGTAGCCCATAATGCGCTCGATCTCGGCGCGCACCTCGGGGTTGTCGGTATTGAGGTCGGGCTGGTATTCGAAGAAGCGGTGAAAATAATACGTATTTGATTTAGGGTCCAGCGTCCAGGTGGCTTCCTGCACCCCGGGGAACACCATGCCCTCGTTCCAGTCGGAGGGCCTTTCGTCGCTCCACACGTACCAGTCGCGGTAGCGGGCGTCCTTGCCCGTGCGGGCATTCTTGAACCAGGGGTGCTGGTCGGAGCTGTGGTTCACCACCAGGTCAATAATGACCTTGATCCCCAGCTTGTTGGCGCGGTGCATAAAGGCCACGAAGTCGCCGCTGGAGCCGTGGCGCGGGTCCACGCCGTAGTAGTCGTAGATATCGTAGCCATTGTCCTTGTTGGGGGTTGGCTGAAAGGGGGCCAGCCAGATGGTGTCCACGCCCAGGGCGTGCAGGTAGTCGAGGCGGGCGGAGAGGCCCTCGAAGTCGCCCGTGCCGTCGCCGTTGGCGTCCATAAAGGTTTCCAGGTCCAGGCTGTAGATGACGGCGTTCTTATACCAGAGTTCTTCGATCATAACATTGCTTTCTTACGGTGAATAAATCCAGGGGCCCAAAGGGTACGACAGTGCAACAAAAGCAGTGCCATGGGGGCGGATGGATGGAACGATCGCTAAAGCGATCTGGTCACACGAAGGGCACGAAGGCACAAAGACACGAAGAACAATGTGCAGATGTGCAAATGAGAGAACCCTGTTGCTGCCAGGATGCCTGCGTTCAATAATGAATTTAGCCTTGTCATTCCGACCGGAGGGAGGAATCTGTGCTTGGTGCTGTCAGGCTGCCGGTGTTTTGTAAGCACTCTTACCTTGTCATCTTGGAAAGATCTATGGTAGCCTTTGAATGACGGCTGGAGGAAAGGGCAGGGGTTTACTTTATTGCTTTTAAGACAGCGTTCCTATTGCACACCAAAAGCCTGACTGCACTCCGCACAGATCCTTAGCAGGATGACAAAATAAAAGTCCTTACTGGTTACGAGCACTCCGACTACAACAAGCATAGATCCCTCACTGCGTTCGGGATGACAAGGGGAGAGGCGGCACTGAACACTGGCAGTCCGACAGCGGAAAGGCCTGTATTCACCCCCGAATCCCTAATCCCCAATCCCTAATCCCTCCTTCTCACCAGCCCCTCTTTCGCCCCTTATACAGGGGCGGTAAAGGAGCGGCAAAGGGGCTCCGGAGGGGCGGCGAAGTGTAGTTGGATTAAAGTAAAATGGAGATGCTCCTGCAAGAAAAAGGCTCTGTAAACTAGCAAGGCCCCCTAATGACTCAATGACCAAATGACCCAATGACTTCTCTCTCCCCTCGTGCCAATAAAAAAGCCCCGATAGAGATCGGGGCTCGAATTATGCTTTGAGAAAACTATCTGAAAACTTATGTTCTAAAGAGAAATGTCTGCCTTCCACAAAAGGAAGGAACAGGCAGCACCGGTTAGGCCTTGGCCTTTTTCTCCCTAACCTTGATCATGTTGTTCTGATCAAACTGGGTCAGGTTTTCGTAGCGGTTACCGGTCATGTCTACGCATTCACCATCACGCAGGTGACGGCGCAGCTTCTGGCCGGGCATCTGGTAGCTACCGTTGGGGTTTATCATCATGCCGTTCTCCAGTTTCACCTGCTCTTCAATGGCAGTGAGCTGGCCCTGCTGGGAGCGATAAACTTTACCGGTGATAAACAGGAGGTGTTCTACCTGGTGTACGCGGTTAGTGACCTGAACTTTTTCTGATTGGGGTTTGGTATCCTGGGCGTTAGCTACGCCAATAAAGAAGAGTGCGATGAGCACGAACAATGTGTGTTTCATATAACAGCATTTAAAAATTAAATCGTTGCGGGAGCAAAGATGGGTCGCCGGGGACGCCCGTACCATGATGCACATCACAAAAGGCACTGACTCCTATCCACAGACTTCAATGATTAATATCAAGTTTTATATGTTTTTCCCTCACCCCTTCGCCCCAAATCCGCTTCCATGGCTCCTTTCATTTTACCACCTCCTGTCACAACTTCTTTACACCCCATTTTTTTAACAAATTGTTATACTCCTAATCCCTAGTCCCCTGTCCCTAATCCCTCCTTCTAAGACACTCCCATCCCATACCTGACCAGAATCATTTTTCCCCCGCCTTAAATGCCACACCTTTGCCTCTTTTGCAGCGCCCTGTTGCAATGCGCTATTAAAACGAACCACCACGCATGAAAAACTTTTCCCCCCATAGCTTCCATATACCGGTACTAGGCTTGGGCTTTACCATCGACACCCCGCTTAAAGTGGCCCGCTTTGGTATTTCTTCCGTTCTTTCTATTGTTGAAGATGAAATGATCGAGCGCATGCGCTCGGTGTACAGCCGCCGCTATGGACTGGACTATACGCCCATCTCGCCTAAAGAAGAAGATTACCGCGCCCGCCGCATCACCGCCTACCTTAACATGGCCGATATCATCGTGGCCCGCCAGGTAGCCGAGCTGCGCGCCCTGCCCTTTGAGCAAGGCAACGAACTGTCTACCTATTTTGAACTGCTGCCCCAGGGTGCCCTGCTGCGCAAGGCTTACGACCAGATGCTGGCCCTCGAAGAGGGACCGGAAAAGGATAGCCTGCAGGACTACCTGCGCCTGAAGGTGCAGCCTGGCTCTATTGATGTGAACATCATGAGCAAGGTGAACAAGCAGAACTACGACAAGAACGGCGAGCTTCTGCCCCGCGAATACAACGATGCCCTGGCAGCCCTGCGCGGCTTTGCCAACAGCACGCTCACCTCCTCGGTGGTGTTCTCGGCCGGCTATAGCCCTGACCTGTATGCATATGCCGAAGAGTTCCCCTGCTTCTACCCTAACGAGGCGGGCGAGCTGCCTAAAAATATTATCCTGAAGGTGAGCGACTACCGCTCGGCCCTCACGCAGGGAAAGATCATGGCCAAGAAGGGCATCTGGGTGTCGGAATACCGCATCGAGTCGGGCCTCAACTGTGGCGGCCATGCCTTTGCTACCGACGGCCTGCTGCTGGGGCCCATCATGGAAGAGTTCCGCAAGAACCGCCAGGAGCTGGAAGCCGAACTGTTCACCATGTGCAACGAAGGCCTGGTGCGCAAGGGCCTGCACCCTTTTGCCACTTCGCCCGGCGTACGGGTAACAGTACAGGGCGGCATCGGCACGGCGGCCGAGCACCGGTTCCTGCTGGAGCACTACGGTGCCGACAGTTGCGGATGGGGCTCCCCCTTCCTGCTGGTGCCCGAAGCCACGAGTGTGGAGGAGACTACCCTGCAGCAACTGGCCACTGCATCGAAAGACGATTACTACCTGAGCGAGGCCTCGCCGCTGGGGGTGCCGTTCCACAACTTCCGTAAGAGCTCGGGCGAGGCGCAGCGCAAGCAGCGTATCGAGAAAGGACGCCCCGGAAGCCCCTGCTACAAGGAGTTCCTCGTGTCGAACACCGAGTTTACCGACAAGCCCATCTGTACCGCTTCGCGCCAGTACCTGCACCTGAAGGTGCGCGAGCTGGAAGCCCAGGCCCTGCCCGCCGAGCAACACGCCCTGGCTATGGACGCCCTCACCGTCAAGGACTGTCTTTGCGAAGGATTGAGCGCCTCGCCCATCCTGGCCAGCGGC
>DASWYM010000044.1:0-6619 GCA_036404975.1 Chitinophagaceae bacterium | reverse complement strand
TATCCTGCTGACCGACGACTACACTGCCAAACAGGAAACCTACGTGTTTACTGCCCTTGCCGAGTATGAGCCCTCGGTAATCGACACCTTTCGCCGCAAACATGCATTTCTGCGCAGTACGGCGGAAGAACTGGCGGCTGTGGTGCAGGAAGCTACCGGTGCTGCGGGTGCGCAACTCAGGATAGAAGCAGGGCACCGTCTTGAAACACTTTACACCCAGTTCCTCCATGGCCAGTTAAAGGTGATGGCCGAAAAGGAACGGGTGATACAGCCCCTGCTGGAGCGTTATTACGGGGAAGACACCCTGCGCGCCCTGCAACAAGAGCTGATGCAACACGACGACTGCCAACTTTGCCTTTTACAAGCCAACTGGATCATCAAGACCCTGGAAGAAGAAGACCTCGTAGCCTGGTTGAAAACCGTAGAAACCAAAGCAACCCCCGAATGCATGCAACGCTTGCTGGCAGCTGCCGAAGAACAAATGGAGAGCCAGCGCTTCGACAAGATCACCGAAGCCCTTACCGAAGGAGTGCTGCTCGCCTAACCTTATCACCAAAAACAACAGCCATGAAGGCACCCCACAACACCCTTAGCTATACAGAGCTAATAGCCAACACCCACCTGCAACCGGGTACCAAAATACTGTTTGCCCACTTTCCCGGCGACGGCCACTTCAACCCGCTGACGGGACTGGCTGTTCACCTGAAAGCCCTCGGCTGTGATGTGCGCTGGTACACCTCGCCCCACTACGCCGGCAAGATCAAAAAGATGGACATGCCCTACTACCTGTTCGACAAGGCGGTGGACGTGCATGCCAGCAACATCGAACAGGTATTTCCCGAAAGGGCCAAATGCAAAAGCCAGGTAAGCAAGCTGAAGTTCGACATGATCCATGCCTTTGTGCTGCGCAGCCCCGAATACTACGAGGACCTGCGTGAGCTGAAGCGCACTTTCAACTTCGGGATCATGATCTGCGACAACACTTTTGGCGCCATCCCCTTTGTGCGCGAAAAGCTGCACGTGCCGGTGATCGCCATCTCCATCGTACCCCTTGTGGAAACCTCCAGGGACCTCCCGCCCGCAGGACTGGGCCTTACGCCTTCAGGCTCTTACCTGGGACGGCGCCGGCAGGACCTGCTGCGCTACCTCGCCGACAAGTTCCTGTTTGCCCGGCCGGTTAAGGTCATGCAGGCGATCCTGCGAAGCTACGGCATCGACCCTGGCAAGTGGAACATCTTTGACATCCTGCTTAAAAAAGCCGACCTCGTCCTGCAAAGCGGTGTACCCGGATTTGAATACCGCCGCAGCGATATGGGCGCCAACATTCACTTCATAGGCCCGCTCCTGCCCTACGCCCCCAAACAAAAAGGACCCCGCTGGTACGACAAGCGACTGACCCGCTATAAGAAAGTGGTTCTGGTAACGCAGGGCACTGTAGAAAAAGACCCCTCCAAGCTCCTGGAGCCCACCCTGGAGGCGTTTAAAAACACCGACACTCTCGTAATCGCCACCACCGGCGGCTCGGGGACAACCAAACTAAGAGAGCTTTACCCCTGGGACAATATCCTCATCGAAGACTTTATTCCCTTCGACGACGTTATGCCCTACGCCGATGTGTATGTCACCAATGGTGGCTATGGCGGTGTGCTGCTGGGTATCCAAAACAGCCTTCCCCTGGTGGTAGCCGGGGTGCACGAGGGCAAAAACGAGATCTGTGCCCGCGTTGATTACTTCCGCCTCGGTATTAACCTGGAGACCGAAACACCCTCCCCCCAAAAACTGAAGGCAGCGGTAGAAAATGTAATGGCGGATCAACAGTACAAAATAAACGTGGCGCTGTTAAAAGAGGAATTCACCCATTACCACCCCGATGAACTCTGCGCGTATTATGTATCGGAGCTATTACGTGAAAAGACAAAAAAGGCCTTGCTCCGCGCTAAACTCTTGCAGGAAGTATAGTACTGGAACATTAGCTCTATACCGAAGGCACCTCATCCAGAGGTGCCTTCTCCTTTTGGCCCAGAGCAGTCCCTGGGCCTTACGCTAAAAGGGAAAACAAAATTCTACCCGGGTCTTCCTTCCCTTCACCTTCAGGGATCACCCATCCATACTCCCTATTTGACCAGTATATAACCAGTATCCCATCAGTATCTATATAGATACTAGTTATATACTGGTCAGATACTGGTCAGATACCGGTCAGATACTGGTTATCTATGCCTGAGCTATGGATGAAAAGAGGAGTACAGGGCCATAAAGAACTCTTCGTCTTTAAATGGTCCCAATGCTTCAATGACCTACTGTCCCAATGACCAGGCCTGATAATCCCTGCCGCATGTTTTTTGGCCAATTATGATTATCTTAGAAAAACACTTCCCGGTCTTAATATCCTCTTCCCTTTTAAACTAACTGGCGCATACTGTACTCGCAGGCTACTACGACAAAAAACCAACACATATGCATCCCATCAAACTCTCCCTGGCAGGATTCCTGGCTATTGGACTAACTGCCTGCAACAGCAACAAGCAACCCCATGCGTCAGAAACTGAGGTCCTGGCAGAGGAAAAGACGCTATCGAAGGAAGAGCTGGTAGCCCGCGGCCAGTACCTTATGACGGTGGGCGGTTGTGCCGACTGCCACTCGCCCAAAAAGTTCTCCGCTCAAGGAATGGAAGAAGACTCCACCCGTATGTATTCAGGTCACCCGGCGGGCTCGCCCTTACCCCCTATCGATGCCTCTGCCCTGAAGCCCGGCAATTGGGTGCAGATGGGTCCCGACATTACAGCCTTTGTAGGACCCTGGGGGATTTCCTATGCTGCGAACCTGACCCCTGACTCCGCTACCGGCACTGGCGCCTGGAGGGAAGAAGAATTTATCAAGGCCCTGCGCACCGGAAAACACCTGGGACAGGAGAACGGCCGGCCCATTATGCCGCCCATGCCCTGGCAGTTCATTGGAAAGATGACCGACGAGGACCTGAAGGCGATTTACACCTACCTGCGTACGGTGCCCCCGGTAAGCAACCGTGTGCCGGCGCCGGTGCCACCCGACCAGGTAAAAACCAAGTAAGGATAGAGCCGGAGCTTATGGTCCATTGTTTATGGTCGATGAAAAAGAACAGGGGTCATTTGCCGGAAGCCTGGCCCCGGATTGTATAGCTTGTGCGAAAAAACAAAGGCTCCTTACCGGAGCCTTTTCACTGTTTATTGCTTTACAAAGGTACGAGTCGCGGTACCGTAGTAGGGGTTATTGATAATGCGCCACGAGGCACCTGTTGGCGTGAACTGGATATCAGTGATTTCGATATCACCTACGCCTAAAGATTCTTCGTGCTGCAGTGGGCCTTCAAATTGGTTCAGTGCCGTTTCGATGAAGTAAACGATGGCCGCCCCGTGACCGGGAGCGCCGCCCGGGTTTTGCACCCGGTACAGGCCCGGGGCCAGGCGGGTTACCGTTGCACTCACCCCGGTTGCCGGGCGCAGGTAGGTGCCGCTATAGTCGACAGGGTTTTCCTGGTAGGCCACCGCCACTATTCGCCTGGCTTCGGACTCGAAAATGCCGCTGGCACTCTTCTGGCTATAGGTTACTTCGTATAGACCCGGAGTGCTCGTATTCACATTGCTGCTGGTGGGCTGCAGCGTGATGGTCTTGCCGTCCTCGCCGGTATAGCTGGCCCCCGGCTCGCTATAAGCGGCCCCTACGGCCACTGAAGTGAACGCATCCCCCTCCAGTTCGAGCACCGGCACCAGCAGGGTGGTCGACACCTCTTTGGTTTCCTCCTTCTCGCAGGCCGGCAGTGCAAAAAGTGAAAGGAGGGTAAAAGCTATAAAGATTCTTTTATGGAGCATAGTAGTTGGTTTAAAAGGTTAATTCTGCCCGGTAGTATTGACATCCCACCACACTTTGTCGGTAACGGCCTTCTGGGCCGGCGTATTGGGGTTACGCGCGATCTCCGATTCGGCATACAGGAGGCGCACCGGGAATACATTGCCTATATTGGAAGTTGTGGACACGACAAAGAAATCGGGGTACCCGGTTCTCCGCCACTCGGTCCATGCCTCCACGTTTTGTGTGCCGTTCATGCTGACCCATTTCTGCGTGATGATGGCTTCGATCTTCTGCTCCGTCGAAGCGCCGGCAGGAAAGTTCACGGCCGCCTGGGAATAATATCCAACGGCTTCGGCCATTGAAAGTCCCCAGTAAAGGAACGAAGCGCTGATGCCGTTTTCGTAGAGGTCTTTGGGATCACCGCTGCCCCAACTGCGCGCGGCGGCTTCGGCCTGCAGGAAGTAGCTTTCAGCTGCGCTCATCAGCACTACGGGTGCATCCTCGCCGCCGTTGGGTCCGCCCACTGCCGGGCCGGGCTTGGACCACATGCCGGCATCCAGGGTACCGGTAAGGTTCTTACCATCTCCCTGGTCAATGCCTGCAAACTGGCCGGCATTGGGCGCCTTGGTCGCCTCCTGGTAAAACACCTCGATGCGTGGGTCATTGGTGGATTCCATAAAGTTCAACGCCGTATTGCTCGCCAGGATGTTGTCGGAGGTCAGCGCTTCGTTGGTCCGGTACAACGGATGCTGGTTGAACGTTTCGCTGGCGAACCCGATATCGGCATCACCACCTGTTTCGAGGAACTGCGCCCCGGCCGCATACATTGCCTTGATTCCGGCCTCGGCCACGGCGGGGCGAACATAGGCCTGGCGCAGGTAGATGCGCAGCTTGAGTGTATTGGCAAAGCGACGCCACTGCTCCATATCGCCGCCGTAGACCAGGTCATCGCTTCCCGGACGGCTGGCCGAGTGCTCATCGATGAGGGCCAGCCCTTCGTCCACCAGGGTAATCAGCCCGTTGTATACTTCCTCCTGGCTGTCGAATTTAGGCGAGGCGATCGCAGGATCAAGGGCTTCAGAAAAGGGAATATCGCCATGCAGGTCGGTGAGGTACTGGAAAACATAAGCCTGCATGATCTTGCCGATGGCGGCATAATTTTCCTGGCCTACGCGCAGCCCTTCATCGTGCAGGTACCTGAAGTCGGCCAATGGCCCCGAATACATGGACTCCCACTGCCGGTTAAACGTAGAGGACGTAAGCACGTATTGCTCGTAGGTGTTGTACTGGTTGGCTGTGGGCCCCTGGGTCCAGTACTGTCCCCAGATACCGCCCAATACACCAAAGGGGCTGGCCATATTGTAGGCCGTATAGACCTGTGCGGTGGGCAGCACGAGGTCTACCGAAGCCCGCGTGGAGTTGTTAGGGTCTTCGTTGATGTCCAAGGTCTTTTTGCAGGAGGAGATCCCTACGATTAAGAAAAGCAAAAAGGCCAGGTAATATGTTTGTTTGTTCATGTCTGTTGGTTTTGATTAAAAAGTTACCCTTATGTTGGCGCCATAGGAGCGTACCGAAGGAACGCTTCCGTATTCATAGCCCTGTCCGTTGCCGGTGCCAAAGGAACTCATTTCCGGATCGGAATAGGTGTTCTCATCGGCGGTCTTCAGCCACAGGTTGCGCCCGATAAGGCCCACCTGCAGCCCGCTGAACGGCATCTTCTGGATCATGGTCTTAGGGAAGGAGTACGAGAGCGTCACTTCGCGCAGCTTTAGGAAGGAGGCATCCACCAGGTTCTCCATCGCATTGTTGGAAACATAGTTTGTCCAGTAGTTGATCACATTGGCCACTTTCACCGTTGTGTTCTCCACGTACTTACCCGAGGCCGGATCCAGTATGGCGCTATTGGGCACCACGAAAGGCTCCCGGTCGTTCAGCAGTGTCCTGGGATCGGTACCCACAAACGCCTGCAACGTCTTGGTGCGCGAGAAGAACACGCCTCCTTTTCGACCGTCGAGCAGGGCCGTCAGGGTAAAGCCCTTAAAGGAGAACGAATTGAACAGGCTGGCCATAAAGTCGGGCTGGTAGGTGCCGTAGGTTTTAGCTTCCGTGTCTGTAACCGGGTAGCCGGTTGTTTCGTTCACCACTACCCTTCCCAGTGAATCCCTCAGGAAACCGGAGCCAAAGAACTGGCCATAAGGCTTACCCACTTCGGCTACCAGCGTTCCGCCCGAGAAGCCCACCCCCGGCAGCGAGATGCGGGTAGTACCTTCGGCGATCTCATCAACGTTGCTCTTGTTCTTCGAGAAGGTGGTGGTCACGTCCCACTGGAAGTTGCGCCCACTTATAGGTTGTCCGCGCAGCAACACCTCAACGCCCCTGTTGGATACCTGTCCCACATTGGTTACTCTGAATGTGTAACCGGAAGTGGCAGCAATGGGCAGGGTAATGATCTGGTCGGTGGTTTTGTTGCGGTAGTAGGTAGCGTCGATGCCGAGGCGGTTCTTAAAGAATGACGCTTCGACGCCTCCTTCGTACGAAGTGGTGAACTCCGGTGTCAGGTCGGGATTGCCAATAACTGCTGCCAGGGTATAGCCGGGCACGCCCTTGAAAGGCATGTCCACCTGGGAGTCATCATACCCATCCGATATACTCCCGGGCACAAACACCGACTGCAACAGGTAGGGGTCGGCATCGTTACCCACACGGGCGCCGCTCACGCGCACCTTGCCATAGCTTAGCCAGGCCGGCATATTGAAGGCATCGCTGAACACGAAGGAAAGGTTGGCACTGG
>DASWYM010000043.1:0-4440 GCA_036404975.1 Chitinophagaceae bacterium | reverse complement strand
TGTTTTGGGTGGTGCTGGCCCTGCTCTTTGGGGGCTTCGTGTGGTACATGGAAGGCCAGACGCCCGCCATGGAATACCTCAGTGCCTACCTGATGGAAAAAAGCCTGTCGGTCGACAACATCTTTGTCTTCATCCTTATCTTCTCATTTTTCCGCATCCACCCCACGCATGTGCCCCGGGCCCTCCTGATCGGCATTGTGCTGGCCATTATCTTCCGCGTCATCTTCATTACCGTGGGCGTCGCCCTTGTGGAGCGCTTCCACTGGCTCCTGTATATTTTTGGGGCCTTCCTGGTCTATACCGGCATCAAGATCTTCGCCGTGCGCCAGGAGGATGAATTCGACCCGGCCCACAGCCCGGTCTATAAGTTCCTGAACCGCTTCTTCCCTATTATCCACGACGACATCGGCGGCAAGATGACCGTTATCCGCGACGGCAAGCGCTTTTATACCAACATGTTTGCCGTAGTGGTTATGCTCGGCACCACCGATATCGTGTTTGCCGTCGACAGCATCCCCGCGGTATTTGCCATCTCGCAGAACAAGCTGGTGATCTATACCTCCAACATCTTTGCCGTACTCGGCCTGCGCGCGCTGTATTTCCTGCTCAAGGGTGCGGTCACCAAGTTCGAGTACCTGCAGCAGGGCATAGCCATCGTGCTGGTCTTCATCGGCCTGAAGATGCTGGCCGGCATCTTCAATGTGCATGTACCCACCTACATCTCGCTGATCGTGATCGTCATCTGCCTGGTGGGCTCTATGGGCTACTCGCTCCATATAGCCAGGCGACGTTTAGAAAATGAGTAACTTGGCCGGGTGTACACTATTGATTCGATCCGTGAAATAGTGAAGGGCAGCTTTCTCACGGAGGCGGCATCGGCTTCCATAGCCCACCTGGTATACGACAGCCGTGCCATTGCCTTCCCGGCCGACTCGCTATTCTTTGCCCTGCACACTGCCCACCAGGACGGCCACCGCTTTATTGGTGATGCCTACCGCAAGGGCGTCCGCCACTTTGTGGTGGACCGGGTGGTGGATACCCAACCCTACAGCGGCGCCACCTTCCTCCACGTAAAAGATACCCTGGCGGCCCTGCAGGAGCTGGCCCGCTACCACCGCGCACAGTTCTCGTTGCCGGTGATCGGCATTACGGGCTCCAACGGCAAGACCATTGTAAAGGAATGGCTCTATCACCTGCTGAACGAAGACTACAGCATTGTGCGCTCGCCTAAGAGCTACAACTCGCAGGTGGGTGTGCCGCTGAGCGTGTGGCAGGTAGGTGCCCAACACACCCTGGGCCTTTTTGAAGCCGGCATCTCCCAGCCCGGCGAGATGCCCAAGCTGGCCTCCATCATACAGCCCACTATAGGCATACTGACCAATATAGGCGAAGCCCACGACGAAGGCTTTCTCTCGCACGCCCACAAGCTGCAGGAAAAGCTGAAGCTCTTCGAAACGGCCTCCCTGGTGATCGGCCCCGAAGAACTGCTCAAAGCCCCGGGTCTGCAGAAGGACCTCTTTACTTGGGGAAAGTCCGATAGCGCTACTTTGCAGGTAACCCGTACCGAAATAGGGTCGGAGCGCACCACCCTCACCGCCCGTTATAAAGGCGAACAGCAGCATATCACCATTCCCTTTACTGACGAGGCTTCCATCCAGAATGCCCTCACCTGCTGGTGCGTCCTGCTGCACCTGGACGTAGCACCCGGGGTGATTGCTACCCGCTTTACCTCCCTGCACCCGGTGGACATGCGCCTGCAGCTGGTGCGCGGAATCAACAATTGTACGCTGGTCAACGACTCTTATAGCGCTGACCTCACTTCGTTGGGTATTGCCCTGAGCTTTATGGCCCAGCAGCAGGCCGCCCAGCAACATACCGCCATCCTTTCCGACTTTGCCGAAAGCGGCAAGTCGGCCGAAGAGCTGTACCGCCTCATTGCCGAGGGCCTGCGCTACCACCACGTGGAGAAGGTGATTGCCATAGGCGAAGGCATCAGCACCCACCTGCCGCGCTTCCTGGCACCCGGGGTGCACCTGCAGACCTATTCCACCACGGATGATTTTATCCGCACCTTTAAAAGCTCGGCCTTCCAGAACGAAACTGTGCTGGTCAAGGGCGCCCGCCGCTTCCAGTTCGAGCGCATCGTGCAACTGCTGCAAACCAAGGTGCACCAGACCTTCCTGGAGATCAACCTCAATGCGGTGGCCCACAACCTGAAGCAATACCAGGGCCTCCTGCAGCCCGGCACCCGCGTGATGGCCATGGTGAAGGCCTTTGCCTACGGCAGCGGGGGCGCCGAGATCGCCTCTGTGCTGCAATACAACAACGCCGCTTACCTGGGCGTTGCTTATGCCGACGAGGGCATCGACCTGCGCCGCAATGGCATCAGCCTGCCCATTATGGTGATGAACGCCGACGAGGCCTCCTTTCCCTCGCTCATCGAATACAACCTGCAACCGGTGATCTATTCGCATCCCCTACTGCAAAGCTTCGAGCAGTACCTCGACGAGCAGGGACTAACTTCTTACCCCGTGCACATCGAGCTGGAGACCGGCATGAACCGCCTGGGCTTCCCACCCGCAGAAATAGAAGCCCTGTGCCGCCACCTGGGGCGCATGCCCTTTATCAAGGTGGAGAGCGTGTTTTCGCACCTGGCCGCCTCCGAGGATCCCGCCCAGGACGACTACACCGCCCGGCAGGCAGCCATCTTTCAACAGGCGGTGGATCAACTGGAAGCCACCCTCCCCTATCCCTTTTTAAAGCACCTTGCCAACTCGGCCGCCATCATCCGCCACCCCCACCTGCAGATGGACATGGTGCGCCTGGGCATCGGGCTCTACGGTGTGGAGATCGCCACCGACAAGCTCGACCTGGAGCCGGTGGCCACCCTGCGCGCCACCATCGCCCAGCTGAAGCGCCTCTGCCCCGGCGAGACGGTGAGCTACAACAGGCGCGGCATCATCAAAGAAGAGTCCCTCATCGCAACCGTGCGCATCGGCTACGCCGACGGCTACTCCCGCAGGCTGGGCAACGGCGTGGGCAGGATGTCGGTAGGGGGACATATGGCGCCGGTGATCGGCACCGTCTGCATGGACATGACCATGATCGATGTGACGGGTGTGCCTACTGTGCAGGAAGGCGACGAGGTGATCATCTTTGGCCCGCAGCTGCCCGTGGAGCAGGTAGCCGAATGGGCCGGCACCATCCCCTACGAGATCATGACGGGCATCTCCGGCCGCGTAAAGCGGGTGTATTTCCAGGAATAAGGAGAGAAAATTGCAGATTTCAGATTGACGATTGTAGATTAGTGTGTACTCAGGCTAAAAAGCTGTTAAAAAAATTATGGCTTAAATCTTTTCGAATTTAACCATGCATCAGTCTTAAAAATAGGTGATAGCTGTTAAGTACGAACCCTTAAAATCTGAAATCTGCAATCGCCAACCTGCAATTCTGTTATTAACGTATCCTTCTTCCTCCGCTGACCCTCAACCCTTATCTTTGTTTCCTTAATTTTTTATTGCGTGAAATTGCGTTCTGCCATACTGATCATCCTAGCCGTTATCCTAGCCGACCAGGCGTTGAAGTTCTGGATAAAGACCTCCTTCCCTTTCGGCCATGTAATGGACGTGGCAGGACTGCCGTGGTTTAAGCTCTATTTCATTGAGAACGAAGGAATGGCCTGGGGCTGGAAATTCGGCGGCGAGTGGGGCAAGATGATCCTCACGCTTTTCCGCCTGGCAGCGGTGATCTTTGGTACCTGGTACATGGGCCGTATCGTAAAACAGGGCTACACCCGTGGCTTCATTATCTGCGCCTCGCTGATCTACGCCGGTGCGCTGGGCAACCTGATCGACTCAATGTTTTATGGAATGCTCTTTAGTGCCAGCGATTACAATACCATCGCTTCTTTTCTCCCCGAGCAGGGATATGCCGGCTTTCTGCACGGTCATGTGGTGGATATGCTGTACTTCCCGATCATTAAGGCCACCTGGCCGCAGTGGATGCCGCTGGTAGGTGGAGAAAACTTTGAATTCTTCAGCCCGATCTTCAATATAGCGGATGCTTCTATTTCTGTAGGAGTGATCACGTTGCTCATCTTCCAGAAGCGCTTCCTGCACCGCCACCACCACGAAGAGGCGCCGGAAACAGTAGAGTCCAGCTCCGAGATGGGCGATAAGGCGCACGTGGCGTAAGCCCTTACTCGTAGTGGGCAAACCAGTCCGCATCCCAGTTGGTGCTTTCTTTCACCTCGTGGCTGGTTTGGTACATGGCCTTGAATGGTGAAGGCCTTTCGCTCTTCTTCCAGTTCTCCAATTTGATGTACATGCCCGTATAAGGCAGCACAGGACCTGCCTTAGGTATTGCCTTCAGGGTAGGACGAGCTGTGGTTTTTAGTAGTGTATTTTTCATACTGATTAGATTCAATTAAGACACCAAGGT
>DASWYM010000042.1:0-13761 GCA_036404975.1 Chitinophagaceae bacterium | reverse complement strand
CGGGCCCGCATGCGCAGGTTCCAGGTTTTGCCTACGTGACCTTCTTTGGCGGGTGCCGCGAACTCTTCCAACTCGTCGAGGGTCACCAGCCAGGGGCCGGTCACGGTGGCAAAGTCCTTGCCCTTGGCAGGTCCCAGGTTGAGGGTCATCTCCTCCAGCTGCAGACGGCGGGCGCTCAGGTCATTCATGATCATCAGCCCCGCGATATAGTCATCAGCCTCTTCGGCCGGTATGTTCTCGCCGCTCTTGCAGATCACGATGGCGGCCTCCAGTTCAAAGTCCAGCTTCTCGAGGTGGTCGGGCATTACGTGCACGGTGCCGGGGCCGATGACGCTCTGGTGGTTGGTAAAGTAGAATATGGGGTATTGGTCAAACTCGGGGATCATGGGCACGCCACGGTTGCGGCGGGCGGCTTCCACGTGCTGGCGGAAGGCATAGGCGTCGCGGCACGAGGTGGGATAAGGCACCGGGGCCAGTACGTCGCAGATGTCGATGGAGAGGCCCTTGTTCTGGGCGATCCGTCCCTCTTCGATCATGCGCACGCCTTCCTGGGCCATGGGATAGACGTCCTCCCAGTAGTTGAGGAACATGCCCATGCTGGTGGGCAAGTCGGGATGGAGGAGCTCCATGTCGTATAAATAGTTGTTCACCAGTACAGCCAGCCTGTCGTGTCCGTCTTTGATGTAAGAGACCAGTTTCATATATCTAGTTTATCGTTTATAGGAGGAGGGCTAAGTTAGTTATTAAGGTTTAAGGCGCAAGGCACAAGGATTTATAAGTTTATTAGTTTACCGGTTTAAGGGTTAAAAAGTTTAGTTCCCGGCGGTAAGATTTTTAGGGCTTTATATCCAAAAAAGTACCAAGTTTGCGGGCTATTGATAAGCTGGCAGATATGTATCCGAACAAGATTTCCCTTACCGAAAAGCTGGTGCTGGCCGCCGTGGTGGTGATCATTGCCGTGGGCTTCCTGCTCCTTTATACCAACTACTCCCTGTATACGGCCTATACCACCGAGGATAGCCTGGTGGAGTGGCTGACGGTGGTAGGGCTGCTGATGGGGGCTTATGTCTGCTTCCACCGCGCGTTCCGCATCGGTACTTCTAAAGGGATATTGTTCCTGGTAACGGCTCTTATGATGGGAGGGGTGCTGTTTTTGGGTGCCGGCGAGGAGATCTCCTGGGGCCAGCGTCTCCTGGGCATCGAGAGCCCCGAATACTTCAAGAAGAACAATACACAGGCCGAGACCAATATTCATAACCTCATTGTAGGCGGGGTGCGCATCAACCGCTGGATCTTTTCTTTCCTGCTTACCGCGGTGCTGTCGTTTTACCTGATTATCCTGCCCATTCTTTACCGCACGAAAGCCTGGGCCCGGCGCCTGGTGAAGTTCTGGGGGATACCGCTGCCCAAGACCTACCAGACGGTGTTTACCGTCTTGTTGTTTGCCGTGGTCACCCAGCTGATGGACGACCCGGAAGAGTGGGAGTTGCTGGAGTGCGGAACAGCGTTTTTGCTCTTCCTGGTGATCGCTTTTCCGGTGAATAAAGAAGACTTTACGCGCGCCTCCATCCCTGCCCCGGAAGGGGAGCACCCACCCACAAAGGCGGGTCATTAGGTCATGGAGTTTCCTGATAGCGATTGGGAAAGTCATTGATTTATAGTAAGCTTTTCTGGTTTTGGGTCATAATATTTATGCCGCAAATGCAGTAACATTATGGCATGAAACGCCTCCTCTTTTTGCTCCTCTGTATGATGAGCGTATATGCTTATGCGCAGGAGATCATTCCTTCCTGGATCCGGATCAACCAGCTGGGATACCTACCCACTTCTAAGAAAATAGCCGTCTGGGGCTCGTTTGGTGAGGATACCATTACCACCTTCCGCCTCGTCGACTCCGCTACCAACAAAACCGTGTATACCGGCAAGGCAGGCAGGGCCTTTGGTGCCTACGGACCCTTTAAGCAAACGCAGCGTCTGGACTTCTCTGCCTTTAAAAAGGAGGGTAAGTACTTCCTGCTGGCCGGCAATGCCCTTTCGAAGAAGTTCGTGATCAATAAGGATGCGTACAAAGGCACGGCTGACTTCTGCCTGCGCTACATGCGCCAGCAGCGCACGGGCTTTAACCCCTTCCTCAAAGACAGCTGCCACCAGTACGATGGCTACACGGTGTATGGTCCCATGCGGGACAGCACCCATATTGATGTTGTGGGCGGCTGGCACGACGCTTCCGACTACCTGCAGTACGTGCCCACCTCGGCCAACGCCACCTACCACCTGCTGATGGCCTACCGCGATTTTAAGGACGTGTTCACGGATAAGCATGCGGCCAATGGACTGGAAGGGAGCAATGGCGTGAAAGACGTGCTCGACGAGGCGAAGTGGGGCCTGGACTGGCTGCTGAAGATGCATCCCCGCGAAGACTGGATGTTCAACCAGATTGCCGATGACCGCGACCATATCTCCATGCGCCGACCAAAGCTGGACAGCCAATACAACAAGGGTTACGAGCGTCCCGTATATTTTATCAACGGCGAGCCGCAGGGGCTGTTCCAGTATAAGAACCGGACGAAAGGCACCTCGTCCTCCGCAGCCAAGTTCAGTAGTGCCTTTGCATTAGGATATACCTTGTTTGCGGACAGGGATGCCACCTATGCTAAGAAGCTGTTTGACCGCATGGGGACGGCGCTTACTTATGCCAACCAGAAGCCGGGCGTGACGCAAACTGCTCCCGGACGGGCGCCTTACTTCTACGAAGAAGACAACTGGGTAGACGACATGGAGCTGGCTTATGCGGCAGGAGCGGCCGCCATGAACACGTTTAACAAGACCAATAAAACAGGTTTTCAACACCAGCCGGTGCAGGTTCCCTTGGCGAACGCCCTGATGTATGCCTCCAAAGAACCGCACACCCCCTGGCTGGGTGCCGATACGGCCAAACACTACCAATGGTATCCCTTTATCAACCTGGGCCATTATGAGCTGGCTAAACAGCTCAAGGGAGCGCAGCGCGATACAGTGGTTCGCTATTACAGGGAAGGCATCCAGAAAGTGTGGAACAAGGCAAAAGCCAACGCCTTCTACCGCGGCGTGCCCTTTATCTGGTGCTCCAACAACCTGACAACCTCTTTTGCCATGCAGTGCTACTGGTATAAGCAGCTGACGGGTGATAAGCAGTTCGAAGAGCTGGCGCAGGCCAACTTCGACTGGCTCTTTGGCGTCAATCCCTGGGGCACGTCGATGGTCTATGGCCTGCCCTCCTGGGGGGATACACCCGTAGATCCGCACTCGTGGTTTACGCATAGCGGTAAATACCCCATCGATGGCGGACTGGTGGATGGTCCGGTGTACGGCAGCATCTTTGGCAACCTGAAAGGCATTACCCTGTACAACAAGGACGCCTACGAGCAGTTCCAGAGCCAGCTGGCGGTGTACCACGACGACTATGGCGACTACAGCACCAACGAGCCCACTATGGATGGTACGGCCTCGCTGGTCTACCTGCTGGCTGCCAAGGAAGCGGAGGGGAGGCCCGCGCCTGCCAAAAAAAAGTAGGGGAGGAGCGCTTTACCTATACAAAGGGCGCGCTCATCAGGGGAGACACGACGCAAAAGAAACTGGCTATTGTCTTTACCGGTGACGAGTTTGCCGATGGCGGCGACTATATAGCCGGTGTGCTGAAGCAGTACGGGGTGAAGGCCTCCTTTTTCCTGACCGGCCGCTTTTACCGCAACCCTGCCTTTAAGCCCGTAGTGCAGCGCCTGCGCCGCGGGGGACACTACCTGGGAGCCCACAGCATGGACCACCTCCTTTACAATGACTGGACCCGCCGCGACTCCCTGCTGGTAACAAAGGACAGTTTCACACGCGACCTGCAGCACAACTATAACGCTATGGCAGCCTTCGGAGTCAGGAAGGGAGAAGCCCGCTTTTTCCTGCCGCCCTACGAGTGGTACAACGACACTATTGCCCGCTGGGCTTCCGGAATGGGCCTGCAGTTGGTAAATTATACCCCCGGCACCCTGAGCCATGCCGATTATACGACGCCCTTAATGAAGAATTACCGCAGTTCCGATGCCATCCTGCGCTCTATACTTGATTATGAACAGCGCGCTCCCTCGGGTCTTAATGGCTTCGTACTGCTGTTGCACATCGGCACCGATGGGGCCCGCACCGATAAATTCTACCGGCAGCTGCCCCGGTTACTGCAGTGGCTGCGGAAGGAGAACTACAGGATAGTACGCATAGATGAATTATTCCAATGATATATAACTCCCAGCACTAGGGTACAATAAGGCAGTACATTGGGCGTTGGTGGTGAAAATTCCCTGCGTGGCGTATTTTTGTAAGGAAATTGAGTGTATATGAAATTTGAGAAGATCCATAACAAAGGCCAGGCCCGGCTGTTTAACAACCCCGTCTTAGAATTCCTTACCAAAGGACATCCCCTGGTGATCTGGGGTATGTACCTGCCTATTTTTATTGGATTGCCCATATATGCTTACAGGACATTAGGCCTCGACGGATGGACCATAGCCGGTCTGTTCGTGGGCGGTATGATCTTCTGGTCCTTCTTTGAGTACCTGGCGCACCGCTTTGCGTTCCATTGGATATCCGACAATGTAAAGGCCCAGAAGTTCGTCTATATCCTGCACGGCAACCACCACCACTACCCCCGCGATCGCCAGCGTCTCTTTATGCCGCCAGTACCTAGTATCATCCTGGCCGCTTCACTGTACGGCCTCTTTTTACTGCTGCTGGGTAAGTATTGCTATGCCTTCTTCCCGGGCTTTTTGCTGGGTTACCTGCTTTACGCTTCCATGCACTATGCTATCCACGCCTGGAATCCCCCGTTCAGGTGGATGAAGCCGCTGTGGCGCAACCATCACCTGCACCATTACAAGGACGAGCACAAGGGCTTCGGCGTGAGCTCCACCCTGTGGGACCACATCTTCGGTACCATGTTCGACCTGAAGAAGGAAAAAGAAGACAAGGAGAAAGTAAAAGATTTAATGTTTAAATAAGCTGTGAGCTATGAGCTGCGAGCTGCGAGAAAGAAACTCCAGGCTCGTAGCTCATAGCTCGTAGCTCGTAGCTATACTTATGGGTCAGAAAAAACTGGTTCGCTTTGCCGAGATAGAGACGTTTCCCAATGTGTTGCAGTACCCCGAAGGCATGCCGGGGCAGTGGAACCGGTTCTTTCAGAATGATAATCCCATTACCCTGGAGCTGGCCTGTGGCAAGGGCGAATACGCTGTAGGACTGGCGCAGCTCTACCCGCAGCGCAACTTTATCGGCATCGACCTCAAAGGCAACCGCATCTGGGTGGGGGCCAAAAGAGCCCTGAAGGAGGACCTGAAGAACGTGGCCTTCTTGCGCATACAGATCGACCGGATTACCGAGTTCTTCGGCGATGGCGAAGTGGAGGAGATCTGGATCACCTTCCCCGACCCCCAGCTGCGCGTGTCGCGCGACAAGAAGCGCCTTACCCACCCCAAGTTCCTGCGCCTTTACCAGCAGATCCTGAAACCGGGCGGGCGGGTCAACCTTAAAACCGACAGCCCCGTGCTGTACGAGTTCACAAAAAAGGTGATCGATATGTACGGCTGCACCCTGCACGAGGACTCTGGTGATGTGTATGCCCTGGAGCGGGTCAAGCCCGAACTGCAGATTAAGACCCACTACGAGTCGCTGGATATTGCCGGCAGTAACCGCATCCATTACCTTTCCTTCTCGCTGACCGACGAACTGCCCAGCAGGGAACAGGACATTATCCTACACGAGCAGCTAAAGAATGAAGCAGCCATTGACTGAAGGGGAAGATTACTACCTGAATGAAAAGGGGCTGATCACCTTTACCGAAAAGTACCACCTCGACCGGGGGTATTGCTGCGGGCAGGGATGCCGCCACTGTCCGTATGACTGGGCCGCGGTACCAGAGCCCAGGCGCTCATGGCTGCTGAAGCAGGGAGATAACACTAATTCAGACGAATTACACGAATTTTAAGGCATTAAATCTTGCGTATGGCGAAGCACAAACCTATACCTCAACGGGAGAAACTACCCGTGGCACCTTCGGCCGGGGGCAGGAGGGACGAGACCTTCTTTGAACTGGTGTACGATGTGGTGCGCCAGGTTCCCAAAGGACGGGTTACCTCGTATGGCGCCATTGCCGCCGCCTTGGGTGCTAAGGGTTCAGCCCGCATGGTGGGGTGGGCCATGAACAACGCCCACCACATAGTGCCCAAAGTGCCGGCCCACCGGGTGGTGAACCGTTCGGGGCTGCTCACCGGCAAGATGCACTTCGGCGAACCCGACCGCATGCAGCAACTGCTCGAAAAAGAGGGCATCACCGTAAAGGACGACCAGGTGCAGGACTTCGATAGGCTATTCTGGGACCCGGCCGTGGAACTGGGAATAGACTAGTGGTTTGCTTACTCACAGTGAGCCATAAACTTTTTGTTTAAGGATCTCACCTTCTCTTCACGGTAGCGTTAAACCCTTCATTAATCCCACTTTCCACACCTGCGTAAGCATTGGGTCAGGGCGTGGGGAAGAATGCACACAGGTCAAAAGCTGTTAACCCTGATTCCTGCTTTAATCCAAATATTTTAAAGGTAATCGTCCTCCTTATGGCATAAAGGGCACAGAATTGGCGGCACTAGTCGCCTATGGAACAGAGAAAAGATCCCCTTCAAGGGAGCAATTCACTCCCGGATAACAATTACGACAACAGCAATAGCAACGAGGTAGTTATTCCTGTCATCGAGGAATACGCCGTAGTGCAGAAAGAGATTATAGAGACAGGCAAGGTGCACCTACGGAAAACTGTAACCGAAGACAAGGCAATTGTCAACCTGCCGATCATCAACGAGTCATACGATATTACGCGTGTACCTATAAGCAATGAAGTTCACGACAACCCCCCACCGGCTGTAAGGTACGAAGGCGACACCATGATCATACCTGTAGTTAAGGAGGTGACGGTTATGGTCAAGCGTTACGAAGTAATTGAAGAGGTGCGCATCACCAAAAAGACCACGGAAATACCCCTGATGCAGGAGATCACTTTAAGGCGCGAGAGCGTTCATATAGAACGACCTGCCAACAGCGCATCAGAGTAAGCAATATTTTTTCTTTACACGATAAACAAACAAGGAGGCGATTATGGCACAAACTGTTATTGGATTCTTTGACAATCCTACAGAAGCGCAGAGAGCAGTAGAACGTTTACAGACCTTAGGAATCAGTCGTGATATGATTGACGTATCGAACAATACAACGGGCAGCACCGGTGTGGCCGATGCAAGAACGACCGACAGGAGCGACAGGGATAGCGAAAGTGGCATTACCCGTTTCTTTAAGAACCTGTTTGGTTCGGATGATGACGAGGTAGATCGTTACAGTCATGTAGCCGAGCGTTCCGGTGCCATAGTTACCGTGCACGCACGTACGGAAGACGAGGCAGAAAAAGCTGCTGACCTGTTAGACGAATGCGGAGCGGTAGACGTAGACGAGAGAGCGGCCCAGTATGGATACACATCGGGCAGGAGCGCCAGCGAAACCGGCAGAAGAGCGGATATAAACAACGAGCGCGGCACTACGATTCCCCGTATAGAGGAAAACATGGAAGTAGGTAAAAGAACGGTAGAAGGCGGTGGTGTTCGTGTGCGCAGCCGTATCGTGGAGCGCCCGGTAGAAGAGCATGTGCGCCTGCGCGAAGAGAATGTGCACGTGGAGCGCCAGGCAGTAAACCGCCCGGCTTCCGGCGATGACCTTTCCAGCTTCAAGGAGCGTGATATAGAGCTTACCGAGCGTTCCGAAGTGCCGGTAGTCAACAAGGAAGCGCGCGTGGTGGAAGAAGTGCGCGTTACCAAGGATGTGAATGAGCGCGATGAGACGATCCGCGGCACGGTGCGCAATACGGATGTGGATGTGGAGAACATCAACCGCAACGAGAACATCAACCGGAATGAAACACGCGAGGGTAAGACCAGGAAAGATAACCCCCGTAATCTATAAGCGTCTTTATTTTCAATAGAGAACTAAGATCTGGTCCAAACAGTAATGGCAGCGTTTCGCTGCCATTACTGTGTTATAGGGTCAAGGCCTGCTAAAAGGTTTTGACCATTCCCATGGAAGCACTCCGCTTACTCACCTGCGGATAGAGGCGAATGTTCTTTTTGCCAACCCATTTATCCGTAAGGATCATGGTTTTAGCACTAAGGAAACCCACTGCTGCGCCTGCCATTACATCCGACGCCCAGTGGGCATTGTCGTACACCCTCGAAAAGCCCACCATGGTGGCCAGGCCGTAAGCCAGTGGCGGCACCCAGTGCTTGTCCTTATACAGGGTGGCAAACACGGTGGCTGTGGTGAAGGCATTGGAGGTGTGCGCCGAAGGAAAGGACCGGTTGGCGCCGGGTCCCTCGTTTCCATCAAAGGAGTTGAAGGGCTTGCCGGTGCTGGGCCGGTAACGCTGAAAGGAATTCTTAAGTTTATTGGTGAGGGCATCGTTGATCAGCAGGCTGCCTGCCCACACAAAGACGACGTGTTGCAACCGCGTGTTCCTGGTAAGGTAGGCAAAGCCGGTAGTAGCCCCCAGCGCCATCCAATTGGTCTGCGCCGTTCCCAGGGGCGACAGATTGCGGGCGACGGCATCTTTCAGGGGATGCTTGTGCTCCTGCGACTCATTCTGGAAATGATTGTCTTCTTTGCGGTAACAGTAATAGGTAGCGCCTATGTAACCCAGCGCAAGGCCGGCACGCAGGATGGCGGGACTCTTCTTTTCCTTCAGGGTATAGGAGGTGTCAAAAGAAACAGTATCGGTGGTGAGCTGCGCACAGGCCACATAGCCCGGCAGCACCAGGAAGATCAGGACGGTTTTTCTCATGTGTGTGGGGTGAATAAGTACCCCTACAACGCGCCGCCCAGAGGTGCTGGTATACTCATGCATAACAGCAATAAGAGATTTTTAACAACTGTGCTGCCCGCAGGTGCCAAAAAGAAACGGCCCCAGGTAGGGGCCGTGGTTATGGCAGTTGGTTGATTTAAATAACCACCTTATTCTTTTTGCGTAGCGGCGCGGCGCCTTTGTTCTTTACCTTGCCCATCATATTGTCATTGACTTTCAATCCCTTTTCGGCATTTACCTCGGCGGAGCCGATCCCGCTGTTGTCGATCTCCACGGTCTGCACCACGAAGTGACCGGCCTTGAAGTTGCCCACGCCCCTGTTGGTAAAGACGGCGTTCTGGGCTTTCCCCTTGAGCTCCACGTTCCCTACGCTTTTGTTCTCTACGTTGATGCTGTTGGCGGTGAGGTCCAGGTCCACGTTGCCTACGCTCTTGTTGCGGAAGTCAAGGTCGTCGAAGGCGAGGCGCTTATCGGACGACACATTACCTACCGTGCTCAGCTCCAGGTCCTTCAGCTTTTTGAAGGTAACGTAAACCCGCATCTTGTTTTTGCTTTTCAGGTTGGTGTTCTTTAGCTTCTCCATTTCGATGACCAGCTTGGAGCCTTCGTTGCTCACATGAAAGAGCTCCTGCAGGTTCTCATCGGCTTCTATCTTTACGCTTTCGGTAGCGCCCTGGGAGAGCTTCAGTTCGTACACGCCGCTGGCCTTCAGGGCGTCAAATGATTTCACGTCCACGTTGCGGGTCACCAGCTTGCCGTTTCCTTCAATGGTTTTTTGTTCTTGTGCAACAGCCGCCCCGGATACCAGCATTCCCATGGCAGAGGCGATCAGGATCTTTCTCATATAAAAAGGTTTTATGGTTTAATGCTTCTGACGAAAGCTTTCGTAAAACGAAGGTAGTCCCCCGTATGTTACACCGGCCGGCCAATTTAGGACGAGCGGCGGGAGAGGAGGAGGGATGGCGGAGCGGAGCTGCGAGTTGAGATGCTAGCTGCGAGTAAAAACTCCATGGTCTATATTCCATAGTAATGCTCTACAGCGGGAAGGCATTATTGAGCAAATAATATATTATTAGATTATTTATTATTACATAGCCGTCCCCAGTGGCCTGCAGTAGGAAGCCTCTCTGCAGAGGAAGTACTCATCACTCACCACTCATCACTCATTCCCTTCGCGTACAGCGTATAGCGTAAAGCGTGTAGCTTTTCTCTTCTATTAGCTGGAAGCTGTCAGCTAGCAGCTCTTCTCTCACATTTCACGTTTCCTGCTGTTTATTACTTCCTTTTGTGGAAATTTGGTCCTTATGATACTACACCTTGAAGACCTGAAGCCTGCCGACAAACAGTACTACCTGCAGCACGTGGTGGCGCCGCGCCCCATTGCCTTTGCCTCCACCATAAACAGGGAAGGCACCGTGAACCTGAGCCCCTTTAGCTTCTTCAACATGTTTTCGTCCAACCCGCCGGTGGTGATCTTTTCGCCCGCCCGCCGGGTGCGCGATAACACCACCAAGCACAGCCTTGAAAACGTGCTGGAGGTGCCCGAAGTGGTGATCAACATCGTGACCTATGACATCGTGCAGCAGGTGTCGCTGGCCTCCTGCGAGTACGGCAAGGGGGTGGACGAATTCGTAAAGGCAGGCTTTACCAAGGAGCCGGCCACGCTGGTAAGGCCGCCTATGGTCAAAGAAAGCAAGGTGAAGATGGAGTGTAAGGTGCTGGAAGTGAAGCCGCTCGGCGATGGTGGCGGGGCGGGCAACCTGGTGATCTGCGAGGTGCTGCGCCTGCACATAAACGACGACCTGCTCACCGAGGACGGCAAGCTGGACCAAACCCGCATCGAGCACGTGGCGCGCCTGGGCGGCGATTGGTACTGCCATGTCACCCCGGAGTCCCTGTTCAAGGTGCCCAAACCCAACGTGCAGCTGGGTATTGGTTTCGATGCCCTGCCCGAGAGCGTGCGCTACAGTGCTGTGCTGACCGGCAACCACCTGGGCATGCTGGCCAACGTGCACGAGCTGCCTGTAGTGGAGCCTTCCTTCGACGACGAGCACTTAAAGAACATCATCCAGTACTTCTCGGTTTCCCCGGCCGAGATGGAAAAAGAGCTGCACACCTATGCGGCCAGGCTGCTCGACCAGGGTAAGGTGGATGCCGCCTGGCAGGTGCTGCTGGCTATGGGTTAGTTTAGAGTTTAAAGTTTTGAGTTTGGAGTTAAGTAAGAACATGGCGCCGGTCTGTGCGCAGGATGACAGAAGAGACAAAGGGGGTGAAAAAGGAGAAGGAGGTGTTTAAAGCCCTTGTCCTTTCCACCCGAAGGGAGGATATTGCCACCATATGGCGACCATATTGCCACGATATCGCCACCATATGGCGACCCTTTAAAGAGTCGCTATATCCTCGCTTTATAGTGGCAATACGGCCGCAGTATGACCAACGCTGCTTTTAATGACCTAATGGCTCCATGACTGAACCAATGACTATTCTCACGACTTATCATTACATCCATGCCCGCTTTGCGCGCTCTACCTGGTAGAGGGCATAATTCATCAGTGCCTGGGCAGTGTCCAGGGGGATAAAGGGTACCCGGATGCGGCCGCTGGCCGTATGGAGCACCAGGGAGGCGAGGCCACGGCGGCGCTCGTACAGCGACTGGCGCAACACAACGCTCTGCACCTTGTACCACTGCAACAGCACAAACCCTTCGCCGAGGAAGCCCTTGCGGAGCAATACCTCCTCGTCAAAGCTCCAGAGGCGGAACTTGCGCTGGTAGAGCAGCGTGTGCAGGGCCACCAGCGCCGCATAGCCCAGGAAGACCAGGGCGCCCGTGCCCCACTGCGGCCAGAAGATGCCCATGAGCACGGCGGTAGGGAAAAGCCCCCGGAAAAGCAGGCGGCGGTAGATAAAGGCAGGGTGAATGCGCACAGCTTCTCTTCCTGCCGGGTCGGGGAGGGGATAATAATTGTGCACCAGCACCGGCACGTTTTCTTCGCTGGTGACGGGCACGTGCACTTTCTGCGCCCGCTTCTGTTCATCACTTCCGCTGATATGGTATTCCAGTATCCAGAGCTTCATCAGCTTACGGATCCAGGAGGCTTTCCACGACACATACTGGATCTTGCTAAATGCTACGGTGCGCTCCTTTACATTGGTCAGCCCCGACTTGATGCGGTAGCCGGCCGTGGAGCCAAAGACCGTGAAATTGTAGTACTTGAACAGGATGCGGGCGGTGGAGATGAGGAAGATCGTGATAAGCAGCACAGGAATAAAGTACAGGTATAACAGCGCGTTGCCGGCCCGTACGATCCCTTCGGCATCGGAAAAGGCATTGTCGTTGATGGTCCGCAGGTTTTCGAGGATACCCAACCCAAAGGATAGCAGTAGGAAAAACGCCTCGAGGTGGTTGGCCGACACGCTGAGGCGGAACAGGTCCTTGCCCGTGAGGCGAAACAGGGGCGCGCCGGGCGCTTCCACCGCGTGTTCTTCAGTGCCTTCGGGGGCTCCTTCCAGCAGCTGGTAGCGGAGCGCTTCGGCCATGGGACGGCGCAGGGCATCAATGGTCACTTCGGTCTTAGTGGAGCCGGCTGTGTCGATGGAAAGCTTGACGATCTGCAGCACTTCGTGGAGGAGCGACTGCTCGATGTGCACAGTCTGGATCTTTTGCAGGGGGATGGTGAGGGTTTCCTTTTTAATCCATCCCTTCTTTACCACCAGCTCGTTGTTAAGGATATAGAAGCGGAAGTAAAAAAAGCGGAAAACGCCGGCCAGCAGGGCCAGCACCGACACGCCCGTTACCAGCCACTCGTAGAAGTCGCTGCGATCCTGTCCTTCTTCGGGCTGCTGGCGGAACACCATGAGCAGGAGCAGGGGCCAGACCCTTTTGACGACTTCCCACACAGTCTTCAGCACCACGATCACGAGGCCTTCCACCGGCTGGCGCTGCGGTATGGACCAGTCAACTTTCTGCACGCCCGGTATGGATTTTAGCGAGTATAAACTGGCGCAGGCGGTCGGCTTCTTCCTGGGGCAGGCCGGGAATCTGCATATCGGCCCCTGCTGACCCTGCGGTGAAGAGTACCAGGGTGGCCAGCCCCGCTTTGCGCTCCAGGGGGCCTGAGCGGACGCTACTGTTCTGTACCCGGTTGAAGGGGCAGGCGCGCAAGGTACGCACGATCCATCCGCTCTGGTATAGTACGTCGTGTTCGCGCACGGCGAAGCCCATATTTGGGAAGGCTTTTTCGATCATCAGCAGGTAAAACCCGGCGAGCAGAAGGGCTGCTCCTGCTACTAAGGTCCAGGCCCCCGTTTCCCGCAGCGACGGGATAAAGTAGATGAGGGCGGCGGCGATAGCGGCCAGGATCAAGGCGGTGAAGGCCCACTCGATGCGCAGGAGGCCCAGGTAGCGGCGGTGCACGGGTTGCAGCTCCACACTTTCGGCGGCGGGCAGGGCGGCGATATCTACTTCGGGGTTGGTAAAGGTCATGCGGCGGCGTTATCTGGCAGTAAGTTACACCAGCCTCTATACAAAACAAAAAGTGCAGCCCCGGCTGCACTTGTATAAAGGATGATTTCTCTAAATATTAATAACGGGAAGTGGCCGATCCGAATACCCGCTTCAGCAGCTCGGTAGTGCGCGCGGCGGGATTGGCGCGTATGTTGGCTTCCTCCTTGGCGATCTGGTCAAACAGAGCATCCACGGCCTTACCTACCACGTAAGACGGCAGGTCGGGATTGACCTTGTTGATGGTGGTGGGGAAGTTGTTGTACGTGCTGACGACCTCTCCGTAATACTTCGTGGCGCTGAACTGGTCCAGCGAGCCCTTGATCACAGGGGTAAAGGCCGAGATCAG
>DASWYM010000041.1:0-7261 GCA_036404975.1 Chitinophagaceae bacterium | reverse complement strand
CGTGGGTCCTCCCCTTCAGGGGCCGGGGGTATGCTGGGACTTTGCTTCGATTCTTACTGCGCGTTGCGGTCCACGGCCAGCACGGTCTTGGCGCCCAGCTCGCGGGCAATGCGCATCACGCCCACCACGTACTCGAGCGGAACGGTCTTATCGGCATTGATCACCACGGTAGGGTCCTGCTTTTCTTTCTGGATCAGGGGCAGCAGGGCCAGCTTCATGGCCGAATCACCCACCACTTTTTGCGTGCCTACAAAATAGGACTTGTTGGCATCAATGCTCACCACCACGGTTTGCTTCGCCTTGGTATCGCTCTTCGCTTTAGGCTGCGAAAGCTTGATCACGTTGGGGTTGGCCAGCGTGGCAGCAATGAGGAAGAACAACAGTAAGATGAACAGGATATCATTCAGCGGACCGGTGTGCACTTCCGTATGGGCTCGTAGTTTTCTTCTGATGTTCATTGTACTATAGCTTCTTACAGATTGTAGTTATTCGATATTACTCTTTGTCCGCTCTCAGCGTGTGGGCTCCTGCAGGATGTCGAGGAACTCGGCGCTGGAGGCTTCCATCTTATTGGCGGTCTTATCCACCTGCGTCACCAGGTACGAGTGCGCAATGTAGGCCAGCAGGCCAATGATCAGACCGGTGGCCGACGTGATCATCTTGGTGTAAATACCGTTGGCCATAGACTGGATGGTAAACTCACCGGTAGCCGCCAGGGTATAGAACAATTGGAACATACCGATAATGGTACCCAGGAAGCCGAACATGGGGGCAATACCGGCAATGAGGGAGAGGATCGACAGGTTGCGCTCCATGTTGTACAACTCCAGCTTACCCACGTTCTCCATGCTCTTTTCGATGGTATCAATAGGCTTGCCCAGGCGCTGGATGCCTTTGTCAATAATGCGGGCTACGGGGTTGTTGGTGTTTTTGGCAAAGCTGCGGGCTGCAGACACGTTACCCGTCACAATGTGATCGCGAATAATGTTCATGAAATTGCCCTCGATGCGGGAAGCCTTGCGGATGGCAATGGTGCGTTCGATGAAGACATAAACGGTCACCACAAACAGGACGACCAGCGGAATCATGATCCATCCGCCCATGGTAATAAGTTCGCCTAAGCTGACTTGTCCGTCCTGGTTTCTATCGCTGATGGCCGGGTTAGTAACGGTTTGTACTACTGAATCTCCAATCTGTAGCAGGTTAATCATAAGTGGTTCGTCTTTGAGGTCGTAAATGTAATGTAACGTGTTGAATAACGGAATGCCGTTTTGAATATTGCTCCTAAGATAAGCGCTAATTGATGAGCAGTGGTTTAGAAGGGCGGGAACTTTTCGAAATCTTTAACAGGGGATGGAACGTAAGACATGAAAGGGGAAACGCGAGAAGAAAGCCCTTAGTCCATAGTCCATGGTCCATAGCAGGGTCAGGTGACCAGATGGCCATCTGATGCCCGGAATCCTGCCTAATCCCTAATTCCCAATTCCTAATCCCTCCTCATAAATTCCCTACATATTCCCTAGATATTCCCTATTAATTCCCTATATATTCCCTATCTACGAGGATAGGGAATTAGTAGGGAATATGGTGGGAACATGCAGGGAATATCCTGGGAATAAAGGAGCCTGAGGAGGGTGATTAATGCTGTTGGAAAGGCACTCTGCTACTTTTCACCTATTACCGGTTTCCTTTGAAAATTGTTTTTTGACTTCTGGTATGTGGAAGTGCTCTTTGAATGAACGTATAGATGGTGTCCAACCTGTTTCGTTGTCTCTTTAAGCGCCCAAAGCAGGCAAAGGCGGAAAGATGGCCCCCTTAAGGTCCCTATTAACCCAGGGTGCTTCGCCATACCATAGGTATTGGGGAACTGTAAAGTGCAGGAACAGAGAACAGGCAGCAGCTCTGCTTTTTAGAATCTGTCATTAGTGCTTTTGGTAGATGAGGATTTCCACCCGGCGGTTCAACTGGCGGCCGGCTGCGGTGCGGTTGTCGGCCACAGGTTGCTCGCTGCCAAAGCCATAAGGAATCATCTTCCACTTCACGGTACGCTGCAGGTAGGAGACGACCGAAAGGGCACGCATGTACGACAGCTCGCGGTTGTGTTCGGCGGTGCCACGGTAGTCGGTGTGACCGTTGATGGTAATGGAGTCGATGGCGAGTTCGTTGATCTTGCGGGCGAAAGAGTCCAGCAGCGAGGTGGTCTTCTGGCGGATAATGTAGCTATCGGTGGCGAAGAGCACGTCGGGCACCACTAGGGTATCGATCTTCAGAGTAATGGTGGGCGACGGGGGCCGCTCCCTGGGTGGGTTGCCCATATGTTTGATCATCTGGCGGGCCTGGTACTCGTGGCGCTCGTCCTGGTTGTAGATAGCCGTTTTTGTTTGCTGCCAGTCGCTGCAGAGCCGCTCTTTGGGATCCAGGGCCACCAGGGAAACATCGTCGAGCATGACCAGGAAGTTGCTTTCCTTTTCAATGCCGGTAGCGCCCAGCAGGTCGCGGCGGCGGAAGTGGCCAAACGTAAGGTAGGCCTCTTTACCCGTGGCAGTGTAGTCGAGGGTAACCTGCTGCCAGCCGGTGTTGCCTGCTACGGGCTTTTGCACGGCACTGGCCAGGTAAGCAGAGGGCGTTATGGTTTGCGGCGGGCGCTTGTCGAAGAGGTAGTCGGTCTCCGAAAAGTACACACCGATACTATCGAGGATGGGATGCGGCGATTTGACAGCAAACTGCAGGCGGTAAATCTTGCCTTGCTGCAGGCGGCACAGCAGGCGACTGCGCACAAAGGTGCGGTAGTAGCGTTTCATCGAATGGCCGGCAATAAAAGCCACGAAGTAGGAACCCTTGAAGGCTTCGCCCTGGTTCTTGTAGTAATAGTTGTAGGATGGTACCGTGTACATCCAGGCTTCGGGTGCACAATTGACCTTGTATTCGGAGCATATGTTCTCTTCCTCAAAGCCGCCGTTGACCAGCAAGCTTTGCGAAAACGTAAACAAGGGACAGAAGAGGACGGCCAGGTATAGGTACCTCATTACATGACTAATACCATTAAGGTACTGAAATTGTGGGAGTTCCGGAACGCTCTTCCCAGATAGTCACCAGGTGCACAATGGTCTCTACGGCCTTGTTCATGTCCTGCACGCTGACGAATTCTTTTTTCGAGTGGATGTACTGCATGCCGGCAAACAGGTTGGGCGAAGGAAGGCCCATAAACGACAGGCGACTGCCGTCGGTGCCCCCGCGGATGCTTTCCATCTTGATGTCGGCAAAGCCTGCGCGCCGGATGGCTTCTTTGGCATAGTCCACCACCTGGGGGTGCTGGTCCAGTACCTCTTTCATATTGCGGTATTGTTCGTTTACCTTAAAGTCGTATGTGGCCTTCGGATGGTTCTCCATCACCATCTCCACCAGTTCGCGGAGGAAGTCTTCCTTTGCCTTCAGCCCGCTGGTGACGAAGTCGCGGATAATGAATTCAAGGGTGCATTTCTCGGCAATGCCTTCTACGCGGATGGGATGAATGAATCCCTGGCGACCTTCGGTGGTCTCGGGCGACAATTCGGTCTTAGGCAGGCGGGCCAGTATTTCACCGGCGATCTTCAGGGCGTTGACCAGTTTATCCTTGGCATAGCCTGGGTGGATAATAACGCCGTGGATGGTTATCTCCACGCCGTCGGCGGAGAAGGTTTCGTCTTCAAGGGAACCAGCCTCTCCCCCATCGAGGGTGTAGCCAAAATCGGCACCCAGCTTGTGCAGGTCCACTTTGGCAGTGCCCCTGCCTACTTCCTCGTCCGGGGTAAAGAGGATCTTTACCGTACCATGCTTTACCTCGGGATGGGTGACCAGGAAGTGGGCGGCGTCCATGATCTCGGCTACGCCAGCCTTGTCGTCCGCCCCCAGCAGGGTCTTACCGCTGGCTGTAATGATGTCGTGTCCCACCAGCTTTTCCAGGTAAGTCACGTCGCTTTTTTTGATCACGATGCTATGGTCATCGGGGAGCACAATGTCCTGTCCCCCGTAATTCTTATGCAGGATGGGCTTCACCCCGGTGCCGCTGGCATCGGGTGCGGTGTCCACGTGGCTGCAGAAGCAGATGGTGGGCACAGGCCGGTCGGTGTTGGAGGGTACGGTAGCGTATACATAGCCGTGGTCGTCCAGGTGGGCGTCTTCGATGCCCATGGCCAGCAGTTCCTCTACCAGCATGCGCGAGAGGTCTTTCTGCTTTTCGGTAGTGGGCTGCGTGGTCGACTGGGGATCGCTTTGCGTGTCGATCTGTACATAACGCATAAAGCGTTCGGCTGCTGTGAAGGAGTAATTAGAGAACATGGATCAAATGTAAGGCAATTCGGTTTTGGGTTTAGAGTTTTGAGTTGAGGGTTTTATGGCTTCACCCCACCGGGGTATAAAGAAAAAAGCTACAGGCAGGGAATGCCTGTAGCTTTTTAAATAAAGTGATCTATTGTAATGCCTAGGGCATAATGATCTTAGAGGTAGGTACGATCTCAACGAGTTCGATATCGAAGATGAGATCCTGTCCTGACAGGGGATGGTTGGCATCGAGGATCACCGATTCTTCCTTCACCTCGGTAACCGTTACGGGGAAGGACTGGCCGGCGCCGTTGTTCATCATGAGCTGCATGCCGGCTTCTGGCTTCATATCGGGAGGGAACTGGTTCTTAGGGAACTCGATGATCATCTCGTCCTGCTTGGCACCGTAGGCGTCCTGAACTTCGATCTCGATGGTTCTTTTGTCGCCTACCTGCATACCCATAACTCCCTGGTCAAAGCCTTTAATCACCTGTCCGCTGCCTACGGTGAATTCCAATGGTTCGCGGCCCTGTGAGCTGTCGAATGTTTCACCGCTGCGCAATTTGCCGTGGTAATGCACCTTTACTTTATCACCACTTTTTACTTGTTGCATGTCTACTGATTTTAACTAATAAATGAAATTGTTTGTTGCGTCATACATTACAACTGCAGTAACCAGGTGGGGCAAAAGCAGCATATAGGCTGTAGATGCAGGGGGGCAAGGTAAGTATTCTTGCTCACAGATAGGCCGTTTTTTGGCGATTTAAAGCGTAAATGCAGCCTGTTTTCTCCTAATGAACCGTGAATTTGTCCGATCGCTCCGTTATTGATCAGCAGATGTATTTACTTTTAGTGCGCCGTATAAATCTTACATATGAAAGTTCACCTCGCTTTTTTACTGGTCCTGATGGCAACGATACCTGTTAGCCTATCTTCTTGCGCACAGAAAAGCAGCGCCGCTGCCCATAGACTCAACAAGAACAACATCCTTCCGGCAGCCGAGCGCCTCGACGCCTACCTGCCGCTGCTGAAGGGCAAGAAGGTGGCCGTGTTTGCCAACCAGACTTCGATGGTGGGTAATACCCACCTGGTGGATGTGCTGAAAAAGAATGGGGTAGCCATCAAGGTGATTTTCGGCCCGGAGCATGGCTTTCGTGGCACCGCTGATGCCGGTGAGAAAGTGGAATCCGTGGTGGATAAGGCTACAGGGGTGCCGGTAGTGTCGCTCTACGGCAAAAAGCGCAAGCCCTCGAAAGAAGACCTGGAAGGCGTAGACGTAATGTTGTTTGATATACAGGATGTGGGTGTGCGTTTTTACACCTTTATTTCCTCGCTGGAAGATTATATGGAAAGTGCCATCGAGCACAACATCCCCCTGGTGGTGCTGGACCGCCCTAATCCCAACGGCCATTACGTGGACGGACCCGTGTTGGAGCCGAAATTCAAATCGTTTGTGGGTATGCAGCCTGTGCCGGTAGTGTACGGCATGACCGTCGGCGAATATGCCCAGATGCTATTGGGCGAAGGCTGGCTTAGCAAAGAAACCATGAAGTTGTACGAGCAGAATGTTCTGGCGGCCATTTATCCCCCGGGCGCTAAATACTTCCAGCTGACGGTTATTCCCAATGGGAACTATACCCATAAGAGCATGTATGTGCTGCCGGTGAAGCCCTCTCCTAACCTGCCGGATATTCAATCCATTTACTGGTATCCCTCCACGTGCTTCTTCGAAGGCACCGTACTTAGCGAAGGCCGCGGCACCGACAAGCCCTTCCAGATATTCGGGCATCCTTCCCTGCCTAAGAACCTCTATAAGTTCACCCCCACCTCGCGTGAGGGCGCCAAGGAGCCCAAGCTGAAAGGCCAGTTGTCCTACGGGTGGAACGTAAGTGGCACAACACAGGAAGTGCTGAAGAAGGTGGACAACCGCCTGCAGCTCGGATGGCTGATCATGGCCTATAAGCTCTTCCCGGATAAGGGGAACTTTTTCCTGGCCGCTAAGAAAGAGAAGCTGACCGATACGGATTACTTCTTCAACAAGCTGGCCGGGAATGCCACCCTGATGCAACAAATAAAACAGGGAGTACCGGAACCCACTATCCGTAAAAGCTGGGAGCCGGGCCTGAAGAAGTTCAAGACCATCCGCAAGAAATACCTGCTTTACCCCGACTTTGAATAACGGTGCGTTGGCCGGTACGGTGGAATACTCCATTTTTGCGCTACGATTTAATCACGCAAAGGACAGGATATGCACTTTACCGATCTGAGAATAGTCTTTATGGGTACGCCCGAGTTTGCCGTGGCTTCGCTGGATGCACTGGTTAATGCTGGCTGCACCATAGTGGGAGTGATTACCGCACCGGATAAGCCAGCAGGCAGGGGTATGAAGCTGCAGGAAAGCGCGGTAAAGAAATACGCCGAGGAGAAGGGCCTGCACGTGCTGCAGCCCGAAAAGCTCCGTAACCCAAAATTTCTCGAAGAGCTCCGCGACCTCAGGGCAGACCTGCAAATCGTAGTGGCCTTCCGCATGCTGCCCGAGGCCGTATGGAACATGCCGCCCATGGGCACCATTAATGTGCACGGATCACTACTGCCCCAGTACCGCGGTGCGGCCCCTATTAACTGGGCTATTATCAACGGCGAAAAAGAGACCGGCGTTACCACCTTTAAGCTAAAGCACGAAATCGACACCGGTGATATCCTGCTGCAGGATCGTATTCCCATTGGCGAGAACGATACGGCAGGCGAAGTGCACGACCGGATGAAAGAGGTGGGTGCCCGCCTGCTCGTACGCACCGTGCAGGGCCTTGCCGATGGCTCCTTAAAGGAAGTGCCGCAGCTGTCGGTAGTAGCCTCCGAAGCGGATATCAGGCACGCCCCCAAGATCTTTACCGACACCTGCCGGATCGACTGGAGCCAGCCCGCTGCTAACATCCATAACCTTATACGGGGCTTATCTCCC
>DASWYM010000040.1:0-2922 GCA_036404975.1 Chitinophagaceae bacterium | reverse complement strand
GATTGCTTGCTATATGAATATTTTCTAGTTCTGTTGTTCTGGTGAACTTTCGTTCGATGATGCTAAGGTAGCAGCTAATGAAGCGGCGTGTAAGACAATATAAACGCCCTTTTACGGTCTCCAGAGCCGGTGGCGTGTTGTGAAAGTCAATACTGGCGCCACTTTCGGCTGCCCGGTGCCATGGTGCTCAGCCATTTTTTTAACCAGATTTACTCCGGGTAAGGTGAGGCAAAGACGGTGCACGCTGTACAGAGGGGCGTAAGACGTGATACCGATCGCTGTCGGGAGTGAGAGGAGCAAAGTCATCTCTTAAGGGATATATACGCATGATTAAATGCTGGAACGACCTTAGGGCAAACAGCTGCAGGCCAATTTCATTAAGCAATAGCGGTTTTGTGCGCGATAAGTGACTAGGTTATAGTCGCCGGTTTCCTATGTGCAGGAGCAGCAGGCGGAAACGGCACCGCATCCATTAAAAATGGTAAGTTCGGTGTTGCAATCGTATTGATTCATTAATTAGGTACTATGAGAAAAATCTGTCTTTTGCTTTCTTGTATCGTGTTCGGGGGAAGTTTTGCCGGCGCCCAGGTGGTGGGCAAGATAACCGACCCGGTGGAGTGGGTGAACCCGCTGATGGGTACGGATTCGAAGTATGAGCTCTCCAACGGCAATACCTACCCGGCGATCTGTGTGCCCTGGGGCATGAACTTCTGGACACCCCAAACCAACGAGATGGGCAACGGCTGGCAGTACCAATACGGCGCCAATACCATCCGGGGCTTCAAGCAAACCCACCAGCCTTCGCCGTGGATGAACGACCACGGGCAGTTTTCGATCATGCCGGTGACCGGGGGGCTGAAGGTGAAGCAGGACGAGCGGGCGAGCTGGTTTTCGCACAAGGCCGAAGTGGTGAAGCCCTATTACTACAGTGTGTACCTGGCCGACCACGACGTAACGGCCGAACTGACGCCTACGGAACGGGCGGCGCAGTTCCGCTTTACCTTCCCCAAAACGGATAGTGCCTTTGTGGTGGTAGACGCCTTCAACAAAGGCTCCTACGTGAAGGTGCTTCCCGAAGAGCGCAAGATCGTGGGTTACTCCACCCGCAACAGCGGCGGGGTGAGCGAGAACTTTAAAAATTACTTTGTGCTTTACTTTGATAAACCCTTTACGGCTGCCCATACCTGGCATGGCGGCGGGGTGGAAAAAGGCGTCCTGGAATTGCAAAAGGAACACACCGGAGCGGTGGTGGGGTTCCGCACCCAAAAAGGGGAAACGGTAACGGTGCGGGTGGCTTCTTCTTTCATTTCGCCGGAACAGGCCGAAGCCAACCTGCAGCGTGAGCTGGCGGGCGACTCCTTTGACGCTACGAGTAAAAAGGCCAAAGCAAGGTGGAACGAGGTGCTGGGGCGCCTGACGACCGAAGGCGGGACGGTGGAGCAGGTAAGGACCTTTTACTCGTGCCTGTACCGCACCGTGCAGTTTCCGCAGAAAATGTACGAGCTGGATGCGGCGGGCCAGCCGGTGCACTACAGCCCTTACAACGGGAAGGTGCTGCCGGGACGCCTATTCAGCGGTACGGGGTTTTGGGATACCTTCCGGGCCCTCTACCCGTTTTTGAATCTTGTCTATCCCTCCATTAACCGCGAGATGCAGGAAGGGCTTTTGAATGCCTATAAAGAGGGAGGCTTTTTGCCGGAGTGGTCTTCGCCGGGCTTTCGCAACGTGATGGTGGGCAACAACTCCGCCTCGGTGGTGGCTGATGCCTACCTGAAGGGGTTGCGCGGGTACGACATTCAAACCCTGTATGAGGCGCTGCTGCACGGCGCCAACCATGAAGGTCCCCTGGATGCGGTGGGGCGGAAGGGAGCCAGCTACTACAACGAACTGGGCTATGTGCCCTATGATGTACAGATCAACGAGAATGCGGCCCGCACCCTGGAGTACGCCTACGACGACTTTGCCATCTACCAGTTGGCCAAAGCCCTGAAGCGTCCCAAGGAAGAAGTGGCACACTACAGAAAACGCGCGCTCAACTACCGCCACCTTTTTGACCCCCAGACAAAGCTGATGCGGGGGAAGAACCGGGATGGCTCGTTTCAAGCCCCGTTCAATCCCCTCAAATGGGGCGATGCCTTTACCGAAGGCAACTCCTGGCACTACACCTGGAGCGTTTTTCACGACGTGGAGGGACTAAAGCAGCTGATGGGCGGCAACAGGGCCTTTGTGCAGATGCTGGATTCGGTGTTTGCGATGCCGCCGCTTTATGATGAAAGTTATTACCGCGCGGTTATCCACGAGATCCGCGAAATGCAGATCATGAACATGGGCCAGTATGCCCACGGCAACCAGCCCATCCAGCACATGATCTACCTGTATGGCTATGCCGGCCAGCCCTGGAAGACCCAGTACTGGGTGCGCGAAGTGATGAACCGCCTGTACCAGCCCACGCCGGATGGTTACTGCGGTGATGAGGACAACGGGCAGACCTCGGCGTGGTACGTGTTTTCGGCTATGGGCTTTTACCCCGTGTGCCCCGCCACCGACCAGTATGTGCTGGGCACCCCGCTCTTTAAAAAGCTGACGGTGCGCCTGGAGAATGGAAGACAGGTAGTGATCAGCGCACCCGGCACCAGTGATGCCCGGCGCTATGTGCAGGCCGTGCAGTGGAACGGGAAGACGCACGCCAAAAACTGGGTCAGCCACCAGGAGCTGCAAAAGGGAGGGACTTTAAACTTTACCATGAACGACACCCCCAACAAGACGCGGGGTACGGCCCCTTCGGCTTATCCCTACTCGCTGTCCACAGCAGAAGAAGCGGGCGCGTTTTAGGGGCGCATAGGGTTGTTGCAACAGGCGATAGGCGGAAGCAGGCTCTAAAGTTTTAAACCTGCTTATTAAACCTTTGCCCTCTTTTGGCGG
>DASWYM010000039.1:0-6345 GCA_036404975.1 Chitinophagaceae bacterium | reverse complement strand
TCTCCATAAGAGGCGGTGATCAGCTTTTGCAGCTGCTGCCACACAAAGCTTTCGATGATGACCACTTCTTCCTTGTACTTCTTGATCTTGCTGCTGTGTTCCAGGTCCTTCAGGTGTTCCTGTATGGGCGTGAGCATGTCTTCGGCAAGCAGCCTGCCGAAGTAGTCGATGGCCTTTTCCATCCGCTCTTTCAGCAGCGAGGTGTCGCGGGTTTGTTGCACGTGTTCCAGGATGCGGGCCAGTTGCTGGCGGTACTTCTGCGCTGTGGAGGATCCGTCGCGGGCTACCGTCAGTACGGCCTGGGCCATGCGCAGTGAACCTTCCACATCGGGCAGCTTCTTTTGCGGGATAAGCGTGGTCCAGTAGTACAGGGTGCTTACCAGCTTGCTCCAGTCAAAGAGCTTCAGCAGGCTGGAAGACCAGTAGGCATATTTCTCGCGCTCGAGGATCGCCTCAAGGGAAGCGGTATCACTCTCGCGCCGGGAAAACTCGATGATGCGCCTATCGGTAGCTATAGCCGAAGGGAAGATGCGCGAGCGCAGCACCATGCCGTCTATGCTGGTACAGCGGCTCAGCGCCACGTACACCTGCCCGGCGGCAAAGGAAGCACCGGCGTCGATGACAGCGCGCTCAAAGGTAAGCCCCTGGCTTTTGTGTACCGTGATGGCCCAGGCCAGGCGGACCGGGTACTGGGTAAAGGAGCCCAGTTCCTCTTCGTCGATATCGTCGTTCTCCTTGTTATAGACGTAGCGTATGTTCTTCCAGGTTTCCTTCTCCAGCACGAGGTCTTCACTGCCATCGGTAAACGAAACGGTAATCTCGTCGTTGGCGATCTTGTTCACCGTGGCCAGCTTGCCGTTGAAGTAACGGCGCTCGGTGCCGCTGTCGTTCTTGATGAACATCACCTGTGCGCCTTCCTTGAGCTGCAGCACCATGTCGGTGGGCAGGGCCTTGTCGGAAAAGTCGTCCTTTACTTCGGCCCGGAACTGGTAGAGCCGGCCCGGCAGGCGGGAGAGCTCCTCGCTGTTGATGGCTTCCGCTTTGCGGTTGTGGGTGGTCACGGTAATGTATTGCTCTTCGCCTGTAGCTGTAAAGTTCGGCTGAAAGCGGCTGTGGAGCAATTCAAAATCATCGGAGGTCACCTGGTTGTTGCGCACGTTGTTCAGCACGTTAATGAATTGCTGCTCGCTCTGGCGGTAGATCTTTTTCAGTTCGACGTACACAGGCGGGGCTTCGGCCACCACTTTGGCCGAGAAGAAGAAGGGCGAGTCGTAGTGGTCCTGCAGCACTTTCCATTCTTCGTTGGAGATTACGGGCGGCAACTGGTAGAGGTCGCCGATGTAGAGCACCTGCACCCCGCCAAAGGGCACGTGCTGTGCTTTACGGAAATGCCGGAGGATGGTGTCGATGGCGTCGAGCATATCGCAGCGCATCATGCTCACCTCGTCGATGATGAGCAGTTCCAGCTCCTCGAGCATTTCGCGCTTGTTGGCGTTAAAGTGTATGTTCTTGAAGAGGCTGTGCCGGTCGGTCATGTCGGTGTAGCCGATAAAGTTGTCGCGCTTCAGCTGGCCGGGCACATACCCGCCCAGGGGCAGCTGGAAGAAGGAGTGCATGGTGACCCCGCCGGCATTGATGGCGGCCACCCCTGTGGGTGCTACCACGACCGTATTCTTTTGCGTGTGCTGCTTGATATAGCGCAGGAAGGTGGTCTTACCCGTACCGGCCTTTCCGGTCAGGAAGATGTGCTGCGAAGTGCTGTTCACCAGGTCGATAGCGAGCTGGAAAATGGTATTGGTGTTATCGGGCGCGTGCATGACTGACAAGGAATAAAGTTACCGAATTTGGTGCTCTGCTAAGGCTTTTAGCAACCTTTTTAAGAGCTTTTTATAGCGATAGCGGGGGAGGGCTTGCTGCAGGGGCTGAAAAAAGGTGGCAGTGGAACGACTGCCACCTATATCTAAACCAATCACACTACTCTTTCCGGACCGGGAAGCTTTTAACCTGTCATGGTACTATATCTTTCCGGTAAATCATGGGGCCTAAACTTTAGTTATGCCATCCTCGTTCACGGTCTCCAGGAAAGGTTTCGATTCTTCTTTAGTAGGCTTATTATTCAACAGCAAAAGTTCAGCCACCACTATTTCGGTCACATACTTCTTCACGCCTTCCTTATCAAGGTAATTGCGGTAGGCCAGCTTTCCCTCCACCGACACCTCGCAGCCTTTGGTCAGCTGCTTCTCGGCGATGGCGGCGGCGCGCCCCCAGGCCACCAGCCGGTGCCATTGGGTGTTCACTACATTGGTACCCTTGGAATCGATATAGCTTTCTGTAGTGGCGACACTAAAAGTGGCAACTTTTTTACCATTGTCGAATGTGCGGATATCCGGGTTGTTGCCTAAACGGCCAACGAGCTGCACCTTGTTGATATACTCTGTCATTGTAGTAAGTATTTACGTTTTTGAATGGATTGTCTTACGTCATACGGAGGCGCCTTCCGTTTGACGACTCAAAGTTCTATCACCACCAAAAAGATAACCGGTAAATAAGCATTTATATACGGATATAGCCGTTTGTAAACGTTTGCACGAGTAAAACTTTCTCAGTAACTTGGTTCTTACCATTCTCCGCTACCCTCTGTCAAGTCACCGATCTTCCTGATCCTTAAAAAGTTAACGATATGCCTGAGAATGTTTCATTAGCTATTGGGACAAAAGCCTGCCTGTGTTGCGGAAAGCCGGTCAAGGGGCGCAGCGACAAGAAATTCTGCGACGACTTCTGCCGCAACAACTACAACAACCACCTGAAAGGGGAGACCACCAACTACGTGCGCAATATCAACAACACCCTGCGTCGCAACCGCCATGTGCTGGAAGAAGTGCTGGGCAGCCAGGGAATGACCAAGGTGGGCAAGAGTCGCCTGGTGAACGAAGGCCTGCAGTTCAAGTACCACACCCACACCTACACCACCCAGAAGGGAAGCACCTATACCTTCTGCTATGAATATGGTTACCTGCCGCTGGAGAGCGATCTTTTCCTGGTGGTGAAAAAGGAGGAAATCTGATTTATGTTTCTCTTTATTTATTTATAAAAAGAGTTATGAATTTACATACTGCTATAGTATATTAGCTATGCAAGCTGATCAAAAGTGGGACATGGAGTGATTGCCATCAGTGAAAAAATTCCCCACTTCGTGCTACCTTTGTATCAGTGCCATCCTATACCCGGTGAACGGCCCGGATCCTTGATAACTGCTCTTTTGACCCCGACCACGCGAGCGTTAAATAACCACCACTATGGCCAGAATCTTCACCACGTCGTTTAAATTCCGTCACCAAACCTATACCGCTCTTGTCTCTGTACAGAAAAAAGAGGATAACCTCTGCATCCAGATAAGGCTTCAGGACGAAGACTTGCAGGGACTGCTGCCTGATGGAATGGTGCGCCTCTGCGAGCGCTCCGGCCAATCTACTTCCCTGGACGGGCAACCCGCTCTGGTGCAGGAACTGGTGCACACCGTCTCCGATGCTGTGGAACGCTACCTGACGAGCCACCGGGTGGCGGGAGCGGCGTAGCCCGGCGCACCAAGCCTTTGGGGAGCCGTAAACGCTGAAAAGGGCGCAGGCACGCTGCCCGGGCTAAGAAAAAACTCCAGGATTGTGGTGATCTACAGAAACAACGTAAGCTTAAAAAGCGAATGAAGAATTAAATAACCCTTATTGGGCAGGACTACGCCATTCTGAACTCAGAAAATAGAGCTTCCAGAAGATCGTAAATGAAAAAGGCCTCGTAAGGAAAACTTACAAGGCCTTATGTGGTGTGGGGCGGGATCGAACCGCCGACACAAGGATTTTCAGTCCTTTGCTCTACCAACTGAGCTACCGCACCATCCTTCCGCTTAAGCGGGTTGCAAATATAGGACTTCCCTCCAATTATTTGTTGATAACCTGTGAAATATTTTTTCCTAGTTACCGTAAACGCTTAGGAACTTAATGCGCATGATCTTCAGTTGCTCCCAATTATAGTTGCCGTCAGCCAGTTCTTCCTGGGCGATCTGCAGCGAAGAGGTCTCGCACCCCTTAAAGTACTCCAGGATCTCCTCCTGCTCGTACTCGTCCAGCATCTGGTCGATGGCGTAGTCCAGGTTCAGGCGCGTACCGCTGGCGGCGATGGTTTCCATCTCTTCCAGCAGCGCATCCATACGCAGGTCCTTGTTCTTCGCGATCAGGTCCAGGGGTATCTTCTTATCCACCTGCTGAATGATGTGCACCTTGTTACCGCTCTTGTTCACCACGCTCTTCATTACGAAATCATCCGGCTTAACGATGTTGTTCTCCTCCACGTACTGCGCGATCACCTCTATGAACGGCTTACCATAGCGAATGGCCTTACCCTTGCTCACGCCCTGGCACTTCTCCAGCTCGGCAGTGGTGGTGGGGAACATGGTGGCCATATCCTGTAGCGAGGTCTCGAGGAAAATCACAAACGGCGGCAGGTTCTTTTTCTTCGCTTCCTTTTGACGCACCTCCTTCAGCATGGTAAACAGCTTCTCGTCGGTAGCGGTGCCATTGGAAGCGTCAGAGCTGCCACCTTCCTCGTCGTCGGCATTGGCGTCTTCGAAGAGGTTGTTTAGTACAATCTGGAAAGACTTCGGCTTCTTCAGGTATTCCTGTCCCTTCCTGGTGATTTTCAGCACGCCATACTCCTCAATATCCTTCTGCAGCAGGCCTTCCAGCAGCATCTGGCGAACCAGCGAGTTCCAGTAATGGGCTGGCTGTCCCTTACCCAGGCCAAACACGCTCAACCCTTCATGGCGGAACATCTTGATCTGGGGGGTCAGCGTTCCGGTAATGATGTGTACGGTGTAGTCGGTGGCAAAGCGCTCGTCAAGGGCTTCAATGGTCTTCAGCATCTGCACCACTTCGGCCTTGGCTTCCACCTTTTCTTTCGGGTGCAGGCAGTTGTCGCAACTGCCGCAGTTGCCGTCGCCATACTCCTCGCCAAAGTAGCTCATCAGCACTTTACGGCGGCAGACCCCGCTCTCGGCGAAGGCTACTGTCTCGTTGATCAGCTGGGCCCCCACCTCGCGCTCGCTAAGCGGCTTGTCGCGCATCAGGTGCTCGAGCTTGCTCACGTCCTTATGGGAGTAGTAGAGAATACACTTGCCTTCCAGGCCGTCGCGGCCAGCGCGGCCGGTTTCCTGGTAGTAGTTCTCGATCGACTTGGGAATGTTGTAGTGGATCACAAAGCGGATATCCGGCTTGTCGATACCCATACCGAAGGCGATGGTTGCCACGATCACCTGTACGTCCTCGTTCAGGAACTGGTCCTGGCGATCAGAGCGTAACTTGCTGTCTAAACCAGCGTGGTAGGCAACGGCCTTGATCCCGTTGGCCTTCAGCATATCAGCCAGCTCTTCGGTAGTCTTCCGGTTCAGGGTGTATATGATACCGCTCTTGCCCTTGTTGTGGGCAATGAACTTTACAATGCTTTTGTTGGTGTCTTCCTTCTTGATCTTGGGCTGGATCTCGTAGTAGAGGTTGGCCCGGTTAAAGGAAGAGATAAAGATGTTGGCGTCCCTCAAGCCGAGGTTCTTCACAATATCGCTCTGTACTTTGGGGGTGGCGGTGGCGGTCAGGGCAATTACCGGTATATCGGAATTGATCTGGTCCATCATCTCGCGCAGGCGGCGGTACTCAGGGCGGAAGTCGTGTCCCCACTCGGAAATACAGTGGGCTTCATCCACGGCAAAAAAGGAGATCTGCAGATCGCTGAAGAAGTCCAGGTTGTCCTGCTTGGTGAGGGTCTCCGGGGCCACATACAGCATCTTGGTGCGGCCGCTCTTCAGGTCGTCGTGCACCACCTTTATTTCCTTCTTGGTGAGGGTAGAATTGAGAAAGTGGGCCACGTCGTCCTTGTCGCTATAGCTGCGCACCAGGTCTACCTGGTTCTTCATGAGTGCTATCAGCGGGCTCACAATGATGGCCACGCCAGGCAGCATTACGGCCGGCAGCTGGTAGCAAAGGCTCTTTCCACCGCCGGTGGGCATGATAACGAACGTGTCACGTCCGGATAATAACGAGTTGATGATATCTTCCTGCTGACCTTTAAATTGATTAAACCCAAACTCCTCCTGCAGGGATGTGTGTAAATCGAAAGTAGTCGTTTCAGACTTGGGGGTGGTTTTTTTCCTGGATGTTGTTTTCTTAGCGGTTGCCATGATTCATTTAATTGTGCTTTCAAAAAGCGCTCTTTCTCTTTTGCTCTATAACAGCCTATCTCCGGCCTTTTCCATAGCTCTATCAGTTCAATGGGGTACAAATGGGTGGGTGCCGGACTGGAAGC